>JAZBNU010000228.1:0-21315 GCA_036350815.1 Desulfopila sp. | reverse complement strand
AGACCATGGGGTATGTTAATTATGTTATCCCGCCGGTCTTCATACTGATTCTCCATCAGACCCTGATAATGGCGGCGGGAATACAGGGTGGCGGGCAAAACGAACCTCAACCGCTCAACAGCAACAGTTACTGGCGCAGAGCTCCACCCTTGCGCTTATTAGTGATCCGCACCGCCGTATTCATGAGCGTCTACTGGTTTTTAACTCTGTACTATCTTGGGTTCAGTTTTTCCTACTACTCGATCCCCCGCCTGGCCGATGCTGCCGAACTGATCCTTCTTACCATTCCCTTCCTGTTAAGCACCACCCTGTTCGGCATATGTCTTGGGCTCATCCTGCCGCGTCGCGAACTGGCTACTCTTCTGGTCCTGATCAGCTCCATGCCGCTTATTTTTGTCGCAGGCTTTATCTGGCCGACAGCATCCATCCCCGCGGTACTGGTTTTCATAAGCCAGGTGGTTCCAGTTATTCCAGCCATCCAGGCATTTCTCATCCTGAACCAGATGGGAGCGGAATTCTCCAATATCCTGTCACTCTGGAATCAGCTCTGGCTTCAGTCAGCCATTTACGGCTCCCTGGCCTGGTGGCTCATGCATCGAAAAATGGTACGGGAAACTGCTGCTAATAATGATCAGCAAGACACCGGAGCTCCTCTGCAGCAGGGCTGATTCTGACTAAAGCACCTGTAAAATCAGTGAGCCAACCCCTTGTTCTTCTAGAGATAGTTGCTTTGCCAGCTGATAACTGAGATCAACATCGCGCCCGTCGATATAGGGTCCCCGGTCCGTAACTGTTGCTCTGACCTTTTCACCTGTCTGCGGGTTTTCCAGAAGGACTCTGGTGCCGAGTGGAATTTCCTTATGCGCAATAGTGGGAGCGTACATATCAAAAGGCTGACCATTGGCCATGGGCAGCCCATGATGAAATCCACCATACCAGCTGGCCACCACGGCTTCTTTTTCCGGCCGGGCTGGGGGATTGGGGATACGCAGTATCTTGCCGATCGGCAGGGAACGGGGATCGGAAATGTTGTTAAGCTTAAGAATTTCTGCAGGATCGACGTGATAGACTTTCACGCCAAGCTCCCAGACCGTTTCTCCAGCCTGAAGAGTATGAACTCGTTCTCCTGGAGCTGCCTGGGCTGCTTTATCAGGTTGGGCAGGAAATGAAGCAGCCGCTTTTTTCGTTCCGTCTGAATTTTGCGCCGCCGAAAGGGCTGTGGCAAAATCAGGCCGCACGGAAACCGTGGCGCCTTCCCTCAAGAACCAGTTGCCGTTGACTTTTGAGCGGCCGACAGCTTTAGGGTTTCGTTCTTTCAGGGTTTGCCAGTCACTGCCCAGCAGCTTGGTAACATGGGCGATGGTATCGCCGCGTTGAACTGTGTATGCCATAATCTTTATCCTTGATACGAATATCCCGGGCAAACACTTTGCCGCAGGTTCTTATCCTCTGTATCGGCAGAAAAGAAGGCCTGTTTAAGTTAAAAAGTGATATGGCAGAGGGTTTCAACAGATTCAGCTATGAAAAGCTGCCGCATCAAGCCTCTTTTCTCTCACTATCTGGTTCTAGATTCGTGCTGTCCTGGTTTCGAGGCCAGGCCTTCAGCACACCTTGAAAGAGAATGGCCAGAGGGATGGCAAAAAAGACGCCCCAGAATCCCCAGATACCGCCAAAGAAGAGTACCGCGACAATAATGGCTATGGGATGCAGGTTGATAACCTCGGCAAACAGAATCGGGACCAGGACATTGCCATCCAGGACCTGAATAATGCCATAGGCCACCATTGTCCAGGCAAGATCAGCGGTCCAGCCGAACTGAAAGTATGCCACCAGAGCCACCGGAAAGGTCATAACCGCTGCGCCTATATACGGAATAAGAACCGATATTCCTACCAGAAGTCCCAACAGCATGGAAAAATTAAGTCCCATAATGGAAAAAGTGACATAGGTGGCAGCCCAGACCAGCAGAATTTCCCAGAACTTGCCGCGGATAAAGTTGCCCAGCTGAGCATCCACACTCTGCCAGACTCTGCTGGCCAGACCGCGTTCTTTGGGGAGATGATACCGGATCCAGCCTAAAATCATCTGTTTGTCTTTCAGAAAGAAGAAAACCAGCAGAGGCATCAGGACCATATACACAATTATTGTAATGATACCCACCACTGATGAAAGCGTTTGACGAAGCATGGCGTCAGCCACCATGCCCGCTTCCCGTCGTATCTGATTGAGGACGTTTTCTATTTCGGTCTCTTTAAAGATGGAAGGATATTTTTCCGGCAAGGTTAAAACAAGGCGCTGCCCTTCGCTGAGCATATCCGGAACCTGCTGCAGAAGTTGAGTGGCCTGACGGGTCAACAGGGGGAGAAGCCCGAACAGCAGGGCCAGCATCATCAGGAAAAAAAGAGAAAAGACAGTGGTCACAGCAAACATTCGCGGCATTCCGAGACGTCGCAGAGGCTGGACGATGCCTTCCAGCAAGTAGGCAATAATCAGACTGGCAATTACCGGCACAAGATGGTTGCCGGCAAAAAGAACTGCAAGAAGTCCTGTAATAAGCAGCCCTGCCAGGATAACCACCTGTGGGTCGGAAAAATGTCTACGAAACCAGTCTCTTACCATATCCGTCATCTTTCTCTATCTTCCCCTCATAAACCAATAAAGCTGCATAGAATTTTCTTGTCCCTATCCCGAATTTTTTTTTTGTGAAATTCATGCACGTTTTATGATTTTCACTCACCCTGCTCGTCGTTCTTTATGCACAGCGGCAGATGATGCCCTGACGCCCGGTTAATATAGCATCGGCTTGTACTTTAGACAAGAGCGAAGAGATTGGTTTTTCGCCGGGAACAGCCAGCAGGAGAAGCAGAAAATAAAGATCAGAGGTGGCAGGAAAATCGATACGTTAAATGATCAGGGCCGGTCCAATCCGGCCCCGATTAAAATCTAAAATTTACCCCAATGAACAAACTCTTCCATCGTCTTTCTTTTCGGGGCCGGAGGAACCTGGTCGGGATACCCGAGAGGGACTAGCGCCACAACCTCGTGGGTCTCCGGAACATCAAGAATTTTTCCAGCCGCGTCATGATCAAAGGCACCGACGATAACGGTTCCAAGACCTTCGCCATGAGCCGCCATGCAGATATTCTGGGTTGCCAGTCCCAGGTCATACATGAACCAGTCACCCAGTTTTGTTATGGCTTTATCATTGTAAAAGCCGGACTTTTTCAGTCTGCCGCAAACAGCTATCACCAGAGGAGCCCTCTCCACCGCGAGAGAAGCAGGATTTTTTTTGCTGAGAATTTCAGCCAGCTGTTTTTTCACGGCAGCATCCCGTATTACAATTACTTCGCAGCACTGCGTATTCGCCCATGAAGGCGCCCACCTGGCAGCTTCCAGAATTCTGTTGAGCTTTTCCTCTTCCACCTGGTCCGGTTTGTATCTGCGTATCGTTCGTCTCTCGGTAAACATCCGCGCCTCTCGTAGTATTTTTTTTAAATTTCAGGAGACCTCGTCGAGAATCCGGCGGGCGATAATCAGCCTCTGGATCTCACTGGTTCCCTCATAAATAGTTGTTATTCTCGCATCTCTGGCATACCTTTCCACTGGATAGTCCCGCGTATACCCATATCCTCCCAGAATCTGGACAGCTTCATAACAAGCCCGGTTGGCTGCCTCTGTGGCAAAAAGTTTGGCCATGGAAGCCTCTTTGGCAAACGAGCGTCCCTGTTCTTTTTTGTAAGCCGCGTTCATAAGAAGCAGACGGGCCGCTTCAAGCTCAGTATAGGCATCAGCAATCTTCCATTGTAAGGCTTGAAAATCGCTTATTCTCCGACCAAACTGTTTTCTCTCCATGGCGTATCGCGTGGCATAGTCCATAGCAGCCAGGCCAAGACCAAGACCAAGCGAGCCAATACCGATACGGCCACCAGCCAGTTCACTGACCGCTGCCCTGAAGCCGTCGTTCTGCTTTCCCATCAACGCATTTTTCGGGATACGGCAATCCTGGAAGAGCAGTTCATTGGTAGCGGATGCGTGCTGTCCCATTTTTTCTTCTTTTTTGCCTACGATAAATCCAGGAGCATTTTTTTCCACCAGAAAAAGGCTGATGCCCTTTCCTTTAGGAGCTGCAGGATCGGTAACCGCCCAGACCACAAAGACACCTGAGCATGTCCCGCTGGTGATGAATATTTTTGATCCATTCAAGATCCACTCATCACCCTTCAAAACAGCAGTAGTTGTCATGCCGGCAGGATCGGAGCCGGCACCGGGCTCCGTCAGGCCAAAGGCGCCTGCAGCATATTCTCCGCTGCATATCTTGCTGATATACGTAGTTTTTTGTTCTTCACTTCCAAGAGCCTGAATAACCTCGCAGACCATATTGTTGACGGAAACGGTCACCGCCGTTGAGGCACAGGCCCTGGCTATCTCCGTCATGGCGACGCTGAAGGCAATCACCCCTGCTTCAGAGCCGCCATAAGCGTCTTTGACGTTCAGCCCCATAAAGCCAAGCTCAGCGAGTTTGCGCAGGTTTTCGTAAAAAACTGTGTCGTCCCCCCCCCGATCCAGCTCGGCTGCAACAGGTTCGAGTTCCGTCCGGGCAAAATCCGCCGCGGTATCCTGTATCAATTTCTGTTCTTCAGTAAGATCGAGATACATAATATCAGTCCTTAAATGATGGCGGTCGTTTTTCCAAAAAGGCCTGCATTCCCTCTTTCTGCTCACTACTGGCAAAACAGAGAGCAAAAAGATCAGCCTCATACTGGCAGGCACGGGCAAGATCCATTTCCATGCCATTGTTGACAGCTTCCTTGCACAGTTTTACTGCAAGCGGTCCCCGTGATGCGATTTTTTCTGCAAGTTCGAGAGATTTGCCCAGAAGTTCCTCCTGAGAAAACACCTTATTTACCAGGCCAATGCGTAGTGCTTCTTCAGCATCGATTATTTCTCCGCTATAGAGCAGTTCGCACGCGGCCCCTTTACCGATGAGACGAGGGAGACGCTGGGTACCTCCAAAACCTGGTATAACCCCCAGATTAACCTCAGGCTGGCCGAATTTGGCATTAGTGGAGGCATAGCGTATATCACAGGCGATTGCCAGCTCACAGCCGCCTCCCAGGGCAAACCCGTTCACTGCAGCAATTACAGGCTGGGGCAGCTCTACAAGAGCCCTGCCAACCCGGTGGCCCAGCTTGGCAAAGGCAGCTGCTTCTATCGGATTAAGTCCCTTCATGTGGGAAATGTCAGCTCCAGCAACAAAGGATTTTTCTCCAGCACCAGTTAGAATGACAACCGCTGTGGTATCATCTTCAGCCAGATCGGCAAGAGCCTTCTGCAATTCAAGCAAAGTCTGCAGATTGAGAGCATTCAATGCCTTGGGCCTGTTAATGGTGATGACGGCGGCAACTCCTTTCTTCTCAACACTGATATTTTCATAGCTCATAGGTATTCCTCATTCGTTCTTTTCAAGCCGTTTCCGGCTCTAGAGTAAATTTCCAGGCACAGAACCACTCTTCCGGATGGGCATCGGGAGGGCAACCGATACATTCGGTCTGTATTCGTTCATCTATGGCTCTGGCAAAATATGTATATTCTACCAGACCTGCAGATTTACAGGGATAATCGTCAAGTCCCTTTCTTTTTCTGGCTGACTGTACCCGGCAGTTGTTCATCTGAAAAACAAAGCTGTTGTCCTGCTCCTCGCTGATGGACTGTTCGTTTATAGTACCGTACAGTCTGAAGCCAAGCGCTTTTTTCAATCCGTCGAGGCCGGGATTTTTGCCGAGTTTGAGAAAGTTTTTTATGCAGGAAGCTTCAACTGGAGAAAACTGGGCCCAGCATGAATCGTTGCAGCGTTTGGCATCATTCATTCCTTCACTGAACTCAACAGCCTGGAACCAGACGCCATCCCCCACCAGCCAGTTTTTCGCCATCCTGTTGAGCAGCTCTTTCTGCTGTTCCGTATCCATCTTCACAAGAGGTTCCGGGATATCTTCAATCATGGTGAAACCAAAAAGCCTGGCAAGGTGATTCATTTGTATCTGAAAACTTTTCTCAGAGGCTTTATGGAGAATCTCCAGCCCCTTTTCTTCCCCCATCTGGTGCTTCACTTCTGCATACCAGAGGGCATGATGGATTATGGTGCGATGAAAAAAATCCAGAATCAGCCTGGCTCTATCTTCTTTGTTCAGATCTTCCGGACCTTGTTGATTTTCCTGCATAACACCTCCCTGCTTCATAGCTGCTGATGGTATATTGCTGTTTTTTAAGGAACGCTGCAGACAGCGTCGTCGAAACGGCTGAGCGATTCCAGTCCTGTTGAAGTGACTAGATGGGTGTTTTCAATACCTGCAACTCCTTTTCCTGGCAGAATCACCTTGGGTTCAAGAGCAAACACCATCCCTTGTGCGAGCTGCAGTTTCTGGCCTTTGGCAATGAAGGGAAATTCATCAAGTTCCAGACCGACGCCGTGTCCGGTAAAGCGTATCTTCCGCTCACCGACTCCCATGAAATATTCACCATAGCCCTGCTGTTCTGCCATATCGAGCATGATCTGATAGATATCGCCGCACACTGCTCCTGGAACAGCCTCCTTTTTGATCCTCTCCTGTATTTCAAGCATGGCATCGTGGGCCCGGTACAATTCATCGGGCAGTGTACCAATAACAAAAATTCGTGCATGATCGCAGATATAGCCGTTACAAGCAAAGACATAATCAACCAGTACCACCTCGTCTCTTCCGATTTTGCGGTACCCCGCGCCCTGGCCAATAAGACCAGACACCCCTTCACCTCCTGTGGGAGAAGCAAGATAACTCGGCACTGCCGCCGCCGGTCCGGAGAGGAGGTGGCCGTAGAAGAGTTCGCTGCCGAAAAGCCGCATCCGTACAATCCCCTGGTGCCCAAGGCTTCGGGCGTAGGCTTCCAGTTCTCCTGCCAGAGCCACCTCGGTTTTACCCGCTTCCAGAAGCTGCGGTACCATGGCCGCAACTTTGTCGGAACACTTTGCGGCAACTCTCATCCTTTCTATCTCATAAGGTGATTTTATCGCCCTGAGCAGCCGGATGTCAGTTGATATATCCTGTAAAACCGCCTCTGGAAAAATTGCGCCATACTGCAGGTAGAGGTTGGCGGGCAGAACATCAAGCTCCAGACCAAGGCTGGAAGGCAAGGTGTAGCCATGTGCCTGCAGGGTCTCAGGAATCTTCTTCGGGCTGATCAGCGACACGATTCGCCCGAGCGAAGATTCTGCCGCTGCCCGCTCAAATTCCTTGAAAATCATCAAGAGAGGCTCCCCCTGGAAAGGCACATAGAGCCATCCCTGCTGAGATGTTCCGGCAAAATAGTAGAGATCGGTATTCTGCACGATAAGCGCACCGGAAATCTCTTTTTCCTGCAGGATACTTTGCAGGCTGCTTATGCGTGGTCCTATTTCATCAAAGGGTGGTCCAGTAATGTAGTGCACTCTCGCCTCCTGAAGCATGCATATCTGGATACTCCCGCGTCAGCGGGAATAGTCATAAAAGCCTCTGCCGCTCTTTCTTCCCAGGCGTCCGCTCTCGACATATTTACGCAGCAGGGGGCAGGGCCGATACTTTGAATCTTTGAAGCCGTCATACAGGGTATCCATTATCGCCAGGCAGGTATCCAGCCCAATAAGATCGGCCAGGGCTAGAGGCCCCATGGGATGATTCATCCCCAGTTTCATTACCGTATCTATGTCTTCAACCTTGCCGACACCATGATAGAGGCAGAAAACCGCCTCATTGATCATAGGCATCAAGATCCGGTTGGCGATAAAACCTGGAAAATCATTGGCCTCTGCCGGGATTTTGCCGAATTTCTCACAAAGTCCCCAGGTCAGTTTGAAAGTCTCCTCCGATGTCTCAAGGCCACGGATAACCTCAACCAACTTCATCAACGGCACCGGATTCATGAAATGCATACCGATGATTTTATCCGGCCTGCCTGTCTGAGAGGCAATTCTACCGATGGGAATAGATGATGTGTTGGTCGACAGGATAACATCCGGCCGGCAGATCCTGTCAAGATCCTCAAATATTTTGAATTTGAGGTCCTGCCGCTCCACCGCCGCCTCAACCACAAAATCGACATCATGCATCTCTTCAAGGCTAACGGTGGTCTGCACCCGGCTGAGAATTTCATCTGCACCGCTCCGGCTGAGCTTGTCCTTCTCAACCATCCGGTTCAGATTTTTAGCGATAGCTGCTTTCCCTTTCTCTGTAAACTCTTCTTTGATATCACTCATAAGGACATTCAGGCCGCTTGCTGCCGCCACCTGAGCAATACCATTACCCATCTGCCCTGCCCCAATAACACCAAATCTTTTGATTTCCATGAGATTCCCTTTCTCTGAAAGATAGACTTCAGCGCTTGACCACCAAAGCCACCGCCTCTCCTCCGCCAAGACACAGTGAGGCAATTCCCGTTTTTACATCTCTTTCCATCATCTCGTACAGCAGGGTGGTCAAGACTCGCGCGCCACTGGCTCCGATTGGATGACCGAGGGCAACACTTCCACCGTTGACATTGACAATAGAGCTGTCAAGCTCGAGGACTTTGTTGATGGCCACCGAAGTGCCGCTGAAGGCCTCGTTGATTTCAAAGAGTCCTACATCATTCAAGGTAATTCCCTCTTTACGCAGGACTTTGGGTATAGCGTAGATAGGGGCCATCAATACATATTTGAGGTCGATTCCAGCAGAGGCCTGTGCTCCGATTTCCGCCATGACGGTGCATCCCAGTTCGGCGGCTTTGCTCTTGCTCATCACCACCAGTGCCGCAGCGCCATCACTTATGATTGAGGCGTTGCCGGCAGTTCCGACACCATCCTTCTGAAAGGCAGGGCGCATTTTCGCAAGAGCCTCAAGAGGAGTCTCAACCGGGCATTCATCCGTATCAAAAACTATTTCTTTTTTCCGCTCCGATATGGTCAAGGGCGCAATCTGTGAGGTGAAACGTCCAGCCGCTATGGCAGCCAGAGCGCGTTCATAGGAACGGGCGGCGAATTCATCCTGCTCTTCCCGGCTTACCTGCCATTTTTCACAGATAAGTTCGTTGGACATACCCATGTGAAAATCGTTGACGATATCCCAGAGACCATCATGCACCATATGATCCTCGATCCTGCCGGGTCCCATACGATGTCCCCACCTTGCTTTTTCCAGGTAATAGGGTGCCATGCTCATATTTTCCATGCCGCCGGCAACCACGACCTCGGCATCACCACACTGTATTGCCTGCGCAGCCAGCATTACCGCCTTGAGGGAAGAGCCGCACACTTTGTTAACGGTAATGGCTTCCACCTCATGGGGCAGACCCGCTCTGATGGCTGCCTGTTTTGCCGGATTCTGACCATAACTGCAGGGGAGCACCATTCCCATGATGCATTCATCAACTGCAGCGTTATCTATTCCAGCCCGCCGCAAAGCTTCTCTTATGACATGTGCCCCGAGATCAGTCGCCCCTGTTTTGCTTAATGTTCCGCCAAAGCTTCCCAATGGGCTCCTGACGGCACTCACAATTACGGCAGTTTCCATAGCATCCCTCATTATGTAATGTATTGTTCTCTCTTAATCGTCTATCTCATTGTATGTCTTTGTCTTATCCTTTCGACCACGATACCGACCAAGCGCTCGATCGCTTTTTAAGATGATTATCGGTAATGCTTCTTTTGTCAATCTCTTTTTACGCTCCTTCTTCAAGTTAACAATAAATACGTTTGTTTTCTCCAAAAGAGATCACGACAGAACATAACTCGGAGATTGATCAAACAGTATTCATCACATTTGCCCAGTTTTACCATGCGAAAAAAGAGGACACCCCACTTTCCGGCACCTTAGAACGACATTCGCTTAACTACAATTTATACATATCATTTATAAGTTTGAAAAACGAAAAAAAGCTTTGACAAAATCGTCATTATACTTTTTAGTTCCAAATATAACCGACCGAGCGCTCAGTAGCTTACGGCAGGCAGGGGTGTGAGCAGGCCGCCCGGGTATTCTTATCAATTCCGAAGAGGAGGGAGTTTCACATGAGTATGCAAAGTCTGTATAAGGAAGTTATGGATATCAATATGATGGAAGATGACCACCGTAAAGACAATGCCGCAAAAGCGTTCTTTGAACGGCTCAACTTCATGGAACTCCCGGAGTATTTTAACTGGGCCGAAGAAGTATTCGAAGGAATCCACGTCAAGGAACGAGGCGACAAGCCGGCGCTGATCTGGGCCGACATCCTCACGGAAGAAAGCAAAAGCTTCACCTACAGCGAATTCAGCGGCAAGGGAAGTCAGGTTCTTAATTTTTTACGCAAAGCCAAGGTCGACAAAGGCGACAACATGTACATGATGGTCCCCATTGTGCCGGAAACCTGGTTTGCCAGTTTTGCCTGCGTCAAAGGCGGCCTTGTCGCCGTCCCCACCGCCACCACCATGACCCAGCGGGAAATGGAATTCCGTTTTGAGACATACCCTCCTGACTGTATAATTGCCGCTGAAGTCTATACCGACCTCATCGATGCCGCCATCAAGACTCACGGCAAAGAACCCAAAGCAAAAATCGTCATCGGTACCAAAGCGGGATGGACCAGTTACACAGATCTTGATAAAGAAGACACCCAGGCTGAGGCCGCAAAAACCAAATCGAACGACCTTCTCTACTGCTTCTTCACTTCAGGGACCACGGGACTGCCGAAAAGAGTTGGACACACGGCGACTTCCTATCCTCTAGGACACCTGTCTACCTCCATTATGACAGGAGTTCGCACCGAAGACATTCATCACAACCTCGGCGCACCAGGATGGGCAAAGTGGGCCTGGAGTTCATTTTTTGCTCCCCTCAATGTGGGTGCTACCGCTACAGGCTTCAACTTCACCGCCCTGGATGGGGAAAAATACCTCAAAGCCATTTCAAAGCACAAGATATCTACTTTCTGTGCACCGCCAACTGCCTGGAGAATGTTCATCAATCTCGACACCAGTCAGTTCGACCTCTCCAATCTGCGCCAGTCCATTGGAGCCGGAGAACCGTTAAATCCCGAGGTTATTTCGCGCTGGAAAAAACTGACCGGCACCGAAATCCGCGACTTCTACGGTCAGACCGAGTCAACGGCCATGATCGGCAACCCCCCTTGGATGAAAGGTAAAATGCGCAGCGGATCTTTCGGCTACCCGTCATACATGTACGATGTCGCCCTGGTGGATGAGGAAGGTTTTGAGATCTCCAAACCGGATGAAGTCGGCCATATCGTCGTCAAACTTGATAAATGGCGCTCCATAGGACTTTTTACCGAATATATCGGCAATCCTGAAAAAATGGCCGATGTCTTCGTGGACAACTATTACTATACGGGCGACCGGGCCTCTTTCGACGAGGACGGCTACTGGTGGTTTGTCGGCCGGGCAGACGATGTCATCAAATCCTCAGATTTCAGGATCGGACCATTTGAGGTCGAAAGCGCCCTGATGGAGCATGTTGCCGTAGCGGAAACCGCTGTTGTAGGTGTTCCCGACGCCAAAAGACATCAACTGGTTAAAGCCTACGTTATCTTGAAGCAAGGCATTGAACCGTCCAAGGACCTGGCGCTTGAGCTGTTTCAGCATACTATTGATGTTCTGGCAAAGTTCAAGATTCCTCGAATCATAGAATTTGTCCCGGAAGTTCCCAAAACACTTTCCGGCAAAATCCGCCGGGTGGAGCTGCGTCAGAATGAAGAAAAGCGCCAGCAGCAGGACAAAGCCGACGCTAAAGTCAACGAATATTTCTATTGGGATTTCCCCCAGCTCAGCTCGAAAAAATAACAGCATCCTGACGGGAGGCGGAAACAGCCTCCCGTCAGCCATAAAACACGGACTCACTATTACAATAATAGCAGCCTGGCGGAGAGTTGCAGATGAATTTTGAATTGACGGAAGAACAGAACCTCATCAGAGACATGGTGCGAAGTTTTGCGGAAACGGAAGTGGCACCTTCAGCTGCTGAACGGGACGAAGAAGAGCGCTTCGATCGTGACCTCATGTTTTCACGGCTGGCCGAGCTTGGTCTTACGGGAATTGTCTTTCCCGAGGAGTATGGCGGTGCCGGTGCTGACTATATCAGCTACGCCATTGCGGTGGAAGAACTCTCACGGGTCTGCGCCTCTACCGGTGTAACACTGTCAGCCCATCTGTCGCTCTGTGCCAATCCAATCTACCTGTTTGGCAGCGAAGAACAGAAGCAGAAATTCCTCACTCCTCTGGCAACCGGAGAAAAAATGGGTGGTTTCGGGCTGACGGAATATTCTGCCGGCTCAGATGCCGGCGGCACACGGACAACAGCTGTTCAAGACGGCAATGAATGGATCCTAAACGGCAGTAAAGTCTTCATTACCAACGGTGGTGAAGCCGAAACATATGTGGTACTGGCTCGAACCGATAAAGAGGCTAAAAAACACCATGGCATCAGTGCCTTTATCGTCGAAAAGGGCACCCCGGGGTTCAGTTTCGGTAAAAAGGAGAAAAAAATGGGTATTCGCAGCTCCCCCACCATGGAGCTGGTCTTTGAAAACTGCCGGATCCCCCTGGAAAATCTCCTTGGAGATCCAGGTCGCGGTTTCAAAATAGCCATGAAAACTCTTGATGGAGGACGCATCGGCATTGCTGCCCAGGCATTAGGAATCGCACAGGGTGCCCTTGACGAGGCAGTCAAATACGCAGGTGAAAGAAAACAGTTCAACCAGTCAATCGCACTGTTCCAGGGAATTCAGTTTCAATTGGCCGACATGGCGACGCAGATCAGCGCCTCCCGTTTTCTTGTCTATAATGCCGCCTACCGAGCCAGTGCGAATCTGACCTACTCCCAGGAATCCGCCATGGCAAAGCTGATGGCCAGCGAGACAGCCATGCGGGTTACCACCCAGGCCGTGCAGATCCTCGGTGGTTACGGCTATACCCGAGATTTTCCGGTGGAGCGCATGATGCGGGATGCCAAAATCACGGAAATATATGAAGGCACAAGCGAGGTCCAGCGAATCGTTATCGGTTCATCGCTGTTCCGATAGTCGACCCGGTGTGGTTCCCTGCAGCCCCACAAAAATTCGGGCTGATGGTGAAGTGACTACCGGTCCTGCCTCGGTATTTGCCGAGGCAAAAGAGAGATGTCTATGTTTTACCTCCAAAAGAAGAAGAGTCGTAACGGGAGAAAGGTATGAAAATTCTTGTCTGTATCAAGCAGGTTCCTGATATGGAGTCCAAATTTAAGATTGACGGCACCTGGTATGACACCAGAGATCTTGCCTGGCGCATGAATGAATATGACGAGTACGGTGTCGAACAGGCTGTCTGCCTGAAGGAGCAGGTGGCTGGAAGTGATCTCACCGTCCTCAGCATCGGTCCGGCCAGAGTGAAGGAAAGCATGAAGAAGGCCCTGGCTATGGGCTGCGATCGAGGCATACATATTGAAGATGACAAAGTGGCCGAACGCGACCCCTACTCAATTGCCGCGATAATTGCAGAATATGCTCGAAACCAAGAATTCGATATCATTTTCTGCGGCATGCAGTCCCAGGACAGAGCCAGTGCCCAGGTGGGCATATTGACCGCTGAGCTTCTCGGAATAACGGCAGTATCCACAATAATTTCGTTCAACTATGACCACCCAACCATCACTGTCAAACGTGAACTTGAAGGCGGGGTAAAAGCCGTGATCAGCACGACTGCTCCGGCTCTTTTCACCTGTCAGCTCGGCCTTAACACACCACGCTATCCGACCCTGCCCAACATCATGAAGGCCAAGAAGAAAGAGATGCTCTCTGTGCCGGTGTCTGACGTCCTCAAGGTTGAAGCAGCCCAGCAGACCGAAAAAATCTTTTTCCCCGAAAAAAAAGGTGGAGGTCTCATTCTTGAAGGTGATCCTGCAGATATTGCCGGGCAGCTGGTCCGCATTCTCAAAGAAAAAACCACCGTTCTGAGCAGATAAGAGGCATATCATGAAAACCTTATTAATCGCGGAATACAGAGATGGGAAGCTGCTGGAAAACTACGCCGAACTTCTTGGTTTTTCTCAATCCTTAGATGCAGATACGGTTATGTTTTTGGTCGGCTCACCCACTGACCTGCCAAAATTCCCGGGCAAACTGTATCTTGCCGATGCGGGGAAATACGGCGAATATAACCCAGCCTGCCACAAACGATTCATCGAAAAAGTTGTTGCGGCTGAAAACCCTGACATCATAGTGTTGAGCCACTCTTCCTACGGCTGGGACCTGGCCCCACGGCTCAGCTGTGCCCTACAGATACCGCAGATATCTGAGGTTGTTGATGTAATCGATGGACTGCCGGTAGTGCCGCTCTGCAATGCAAAAATGCGCCGCACCGTCAAACCGCTGCACAATCGCTATGTGATCACCCTGCAGGCCGGGGCATATACTGTTGAGCTGGATTCCAACGCCGCACCTGAAGTTACTGTAATTGATGACGAGCTCACGGAAAACATCATTTTTCAGGGGTATGAAGAAGCTCAAAAAGGAGGTGTTGATCTTTCCAAGGCAGAGATAATTGTCAGTGCCGGACGTGGTGTAGGCAAACCGGAAAATGTGAAAATCATCGCTGATCTCGCCGCCAGGCTTGGAGGTGAGTACGGCGCCAGCCGACCCGTTGTCGATGCCGAATGGGTTGAGCATAACCGCCAGGTTGGTACGACGGGACAGACGGTTTCACCAAAACTCTATGTTGCCTGCGGTATCTCCGGGGCTATTCAGCATCTGGCCGGAATGAAAAAATCAGAATTTGTCGTGGCCATCAATACTGACCGGGATGCACCAATCAGCGAAATTGCCGACATCCTGGTAATAGCTGATCTCAAACAGTTTATTCCGGCCCTGATGGAGAAACTGTGACCAGAGGCTGCCGACTTTCTGTCACCAGAACAAGGCCGTAACACCTTGCTTTAGGGCCCGCCGGCCGTGGAAAACCGACTGAGCAAGCGCTCAGAATTTGCTAGTGTTCTATTAAATAATTATATATATTGAAAATATATACAACTTCAACCATAGAACCATATGTGTACAAGCAGATAAAGGACAACCACGGATGAAAATCAAGGCAAAAGATACCAGGGAAGTAGCTACTCAAATTAAAAACAAAAAGCTGGTGGAGGAGAGAAGGCGCCAGATCGTCGACGGTGCCGTCAAGCTTTTCATAAAATACGGCTACCACAAGACGACTACCCGCATACTGGCAAAAGAGACAGGCCTTTCCATCGGCTCACTCTATGAATATGTGGCCACTAAAGATGATGTCCTCTACCTGGTCTGTATTGCCATCTACAGCGAGGTTGAGCAGGGCATGAGCGGAGCCCTGGCCCGGGCCACAGCAGGAAGAGACGCACTGGCGGAGATTATACGGGAATATTTCCTGGTTTGCGACCGCATGAGCGATCATGTTCTTTTAATGTACCAGGTGACCCACTTTCTTCCGGAAAAATGGCAGAAAAAGGTGCTCGAGGCCGAGCTGCGAATCACCAGTCTCTTTATTGACGCCATGCAGCAGTTGAAGAAAGAAGGCAAATTGACCCTTGACGACGACACCATAAACCTGATCGGCCACAATATTTCCATTATAGGTCATACCTGGGCCTTTAGGAGATGGTATTTTGCCAAACATTTTACCATAGAACACTATATCGAAAAACAGACCGAATTTATCATGGGATTTTTGCCGGAGAAGTAAAACGGCTGCAGAAACACTTCTGCCGGATGCGGTGCATCTGCTCCGGCAGATCTTCCGCAACACATTCGTTTTCTTCTTCGCTTCATCTCAACGGGCAACAGCTTCAACCGTATGCAGACTTCCAGATCAACGTGAACGAAGGAGAGGACATGAACGCCCCTATCGAAGTTTATAAAGCCAAAAACCCCATCAGAGTCATTACTGCGACATCCCTGTTTGACGGCCATGACGCCTCCACCAATATTATCCGGCGCATTCTCCAGGACTCGGGGGCGGAGGTAATTCATCTGGCGCACAACCGCTCTGTCCAGGAACTCGTCGATACAGCCATAGAAGAGGATGCGCAGGGTATTGCCATGTCCTCCTATCAGGGTGGACATGTCGAGGCTTTCAAATACATGATCGATCTACTGAAAGAACGAAACGCATCGCATATAAAGGTGTTCGGCGGCGGCGGCGGTGTCATCATCAACGAAGAGATCAAGGAACTGATGGACTATGGCGTTGCCAAAATCTACTCTCCCGAGGACGGCGCCACCATGGGGTTGCAGGGAATGATCAACCACATGCTTTCCATCCTCGACTTTTCCACTCTGCAGTACCATGACCTCAATCCCGGAGAACTGCAGCCATCCATGGTCGGCACCATAAGTGGACTGATGAGTGCTGTTCAGGAAGCCAAAGCCAGTGATCCCGCAAGACTGGAAGAAATATTAGCTGCCATACGGTCTGCGGCACAACACAAAGAAGTACCGGTCATAGGCATCACCGGCACCGGAGGCGCAGGAAAATCGTCGCTTACCGATGAAATAATCGTCCGGTTTCTTAACGATGCAAACGACATTCGTATCGCAGTGATCTGTTGTGATCCATCACGGCGAAAAACCGGAGGTGCGCTTTTAGGCGACAGAATACGGATGAACTCCATCAACACCACCGACCGCGTCTTTATGCGCAGTCTGGCTACCCGTAATTCTTCTTTTGAAGTCTCCGAGGCGCTGCCCGAAGTTATCGAGGTCGCCAAGGCGGCAGGCTTCGACCTGATCATCGCCGAGACTGCCGGAATCGGCCAGGGCGACTCCCGCATAACCGATCTCGCCGATGTTTCGCTCTACGTTATGACCAGCGACTTCGGCGCCCCGTCACAGCTGGAAAAAATCGACATGCTCGACTATGCCGACATCATTGTGATTAACAAATTTGAGAAAAAGGGCAGCGACGATGCCTTGAGAGATGTCCGCAAACAGGTACAACGAAACCGCAAAGCCTGGGAAAATGGTCCGGAAGACTTTCCGGTATACGGCACCATCGCCTCAAAATTCAATGACGACGGGGTAACCTCTCTTTACCACGGCATCCTCGAAGAGCTCCACCGCAAAACCGGGCTGCAGCTACAGTCAGCTCTGCCGAAACCGGAAGGAAAGGTGTCTTCTTCAAAAGCAATCGTGATACCCGCAGAACGCGTACGATATCTTGCCGAAATAGCCGATGCAATCCGTAAATATCATCGAAAAACCACTGTTCAGGCTGAAGCTATCCGGAAAAAATGGCATCTGCTGGAGAGTCTTACCATGATGGCAGAGCAGGAGGAGAAAAGCGCTGTGGTGGAAATTCTGCAAAAAGAAGTGGAGAAGGCGGCACAGCATATTGACACCGAGGCGGACAGATTAATCAGCTCCTGGGAGGCAACCAAGCAGGCCTATTCCGGTGATGAGTATGTCTATTCCGTCAGGGGCAGAGAACTGCGCATACCTCTCTACAGTGAGTCGCTCTCCCATTCCAGAATTCCCAAAATATGCCTGCCTAAATTTGTCGATCCAGGTGAGATATTCTCCTGGATGAGAAGAGAAAACCTTCCGGGATATTTCCCATATACAGGAGGGGTATTTCCTCTGAAGCGAACCGGAGAAGATCCAACCCGGATGTTCGCCGGAGAAGGCGGTCCCAAAGAGACCAATGCCCGCTTCAAACTGCTTTCAGAAAACTATGAGGCAAAGCGCCTCTCCACAGCGTTTGATTCCGTAACGCTCTATGGCTGGGACCCTGCTCTGCGTCCCGACATCTACGGAAAAATAGGAACTTCAGGGGTCTCCATATGCACCCTTGACGATGTCAAACAGCTCTACGACGGCTTTGAACTCTGTGCTCCAACCACCTCTGTCTCCATGACCATCAACGGACCTGCGCCAATAATGCTTGCCATGTTCATGAACACGGCCATTGACCAGCAGATTGACATCTTTACAGCCAAAAACGGCCGCAAACCCGATGAGGCCGAGTATGAAGAGCTGCGGGCCATGGTACTTTCCAATGTCCGCGGAACAGTGCAGGCCGACATTCTCAAAGAAGACCAGGGCCAGAACACCTGCATCTTTTCCATTGAATTCGCCCTGAAAATGATGGGAGACATTCAGGAATTTTTTATCCGGAACAATGTCCGCAATTTTTATTCGGTTTCCGTTTCCGGATACCACATCGCCGAAGCCGGAGCCAATCCCATCACCCAGCTTGCCCTGACATTATCCAACGGCTTCACCTATGTGGAATATTATCTGGCCCGGGGAATGGATATTGATCAGATCGCTCCGCGCCTGTCCTTCTTCTTCTCCAATGGCATGGACCCGGAATATACCGTCATCGGGAGAGTAGCTCGCCGGATCTGGGCCGTTGCCATGCGTGAAAAATATGGCGCATCGGAAAGCTCTGCCAAACTGAAATACCATATACAGACATCAGGACGCTCGCTGCACAGCCAGGACATCCAATTCAACGACATCCGTACGACATTGCAGGCTCTTTGCGCCATTTATGACAACTGCAACAGCCTGCATACCAATGCCTATGACGAGGCAATCACCACTCCCAGCAGTGAATCAGTGCGCCGAGCACTGGCAATTCAGCTGATCATCAACCGCGAATGGGGACTGGCCAAGAACGAAAATATGAACCAGGGTTCTTTTATCGTCGAAGAACTCACCGATCTGGTAGAAGAAGCGGTTCTGGTCGAATTCGAGAGGATCACCGAACGCGGGGGTGTACTGGGTGCCATGGAGACCGGATACCAGCGCTCCAAAATTCAGGAGGAATCGCTTTACTACGAAAGATTGAAGCACTCCGGTAAACTCCCCATCGTCGGGGTCAACACCTTCCGCAACCCCAAGGCCAATTTCGATGAAGACAATGCCGGCCTGGAACTGGCCAGAGCAACCGATGAAATCAAGCAGGACCAGCTGCACAGACTGGCAGATTTCCATGACAGGCATAAAGAGGAAGCACCCGCGGCCCTCAACCGACTCAAACAGGCGGCTCTCAATGGCGACAACCTTTTTGCAGAGCTGATGCACACGGTGAGAAGCTGCAGTCTCGGCCAGATAACCACCGCTCTCTATGAAGTGGGTGGCCAGTACCGCAGAAATATGTAAGAAAAACAGGAATACGGGGAGAATATCACTTTTTCTCCCCGTATTTTTGCCTGAAGGCTGTACAGATTTCCCACAACTCGGTGCTGAGATATCCCTGCACACCTTCCAGGATCTCCGCGGGAAGACCACCGTAGAATGCTTCTGCAATACCACCGGTAATACAGGCAAGGGTGTCGCTGTCGCCTCCTAAGGATACGGCATTGCGCACAGCATCTTCATAGGAGTCTGAATCGAAAAAGGCTATCAGGGCCTGCGGCACACTCCCCTGACAGGAAATATCAAAGGAGTACCAGGGCCGGATATCATCGACCCTATGCTGCAGGTCATAGCCAAACCGCTCTGCGATGACGGTTCGGATCGCCTCCTTGCTCGAACCGTTTCCAGCCAAGTAGACGGCCAGAGCTGTCGCCTGAGCCCCTTTTATCCCTTCGGGATGATTATGGGAAATTTCAGCACTTTTTGCAGCCTGAAGCAACACCTCCTCTTCATCGGCAAAAGCAAACCCCACCGGACTGACCCGCATGGCAGCACCGTTCCCCCAGCTGTTGTAGGGTTTGGGATCGGAGCAATGGAGCCAGGCGAGAAATGAGCTGCCATAACCGGCACTGGGATAACGTCTGCCCATTTCCCACAACACCTCGATATAGGGCCGATTTGTCAGAATGGCCAAAGCCACACCTGCAGTAAGGACGCTGTCATCCGTAAAACGGCAGAGGGGATGGAACAGGGGAAACTCCTTGGTTTTTATCGGAGCATGCTCATATGCCGACCCGATTATATCTCCTGCAATAGCTCCTATCATTTCAAACCCCTCTATCTCCGATATTTCATGAAAAGGTAGAGATCAGCAAACATAGATGAAGCGGAACAGCAATGAGGTTTAAGAAGTCAACAGCTTTACTGCCAGGCAAAATAAGGTTGCTCAAAATGTGCCACTCTGACGTTATGACCACGAAGCGCAACTTCTCGAAATTGATAGAGGAGCGCACCGGTGGGAGTGGCAATCCAGCCCTGGCCGACCGGCATGAGCAAAACCGGAGCATCGCTTTCCGGAATGGACTGCAGTACCGGCGCATCATCCCGCATAAATTCACCGAGGGGAATACGATGCACGGCTCCAACCTCCGCCGGGTTGGGGAGTATTAACGGGTCCCTGCCGGCCCAGACAACAACAGGACTTATGGTGAAACCGGAGCGGGTGGTAAAATCATCAAGACGGCCCAGAATAGTATCAGATTGCAGTTGAAGTCCGACCTCCTCCTCCAGTTCTCGCAAGGCTGCCTGCTCAATCGTTTCACCTTTTTCCACCATTCCGCCAGGAAGAGCCCATTGCCCGGCATGATTCTGCAGCTGCGCTGAACGTCTTGTGAGTATCAGAGCAGCTTCGGAAGGTGCCGGCTGCGGGATTCCATAGACAGGAGTATCATATCCGGCATTGACCAGCGCGAGTACTACGGCGGCTTTTCTCGTCTCGCTGGAGTGGTGTGCGGCAAGAGTGAATCTCTCCAGATTCGCGCTTACATGAAGGCGGAGCCGATCATCAAACGGCAGGGCAGCTCGTCCACTCAAAACCTCTGTCATTACAGCCCTTACTCCATTTCCTGCAAAATCTTTTTGACCGTATTGCCGTCGACAGTACTGCCAAAATGGGCCATTATGGGACGCATGGCCTGCATCTTGTTGTTGAGGGAAGTGAAATCCACATTCGTTCTGATCCACTGGCGAACTTCCTCCTCCCCGGCCTGCTTTGGCAAAAATTCCTCCAGCACCGAGATAAACCCGGAATCTTTCTGCCCGGCGGCAGCCAATGTCTCTTTTTCAGATTTAATAAGCTTTTTGATAATACCGATAACCTGCTCATCTTTGAGCTCTTTTTCTGGCTGACGTTGGAATTCGCCAATGAGAACACGAATAGCACCGGTTCGTACCGTGTCTTTTGCTTTCATTGACGATTTCAGCTGTGAACTGATTGTTTCCTGTAGTCCCATATACACCTCTCTCTGTTGAGTTGTTTCATCGCAGTACAGCAGGTATCTTCAAATGGAATATCCCGTTATCCCTCGTCATTCTTTCTGGAAACGGAGTTCATATCAGACAATGGTCCTTATCCTTCACTTTGGAAATACCGGGAATAAGGGTCTGGGTTGATATCACTCCTGTCCATTT
>JAZBNU010000227.1:0-12000 GCA_036350815.1 Desulfopila sp. | reverse complement strand
CCCCAGGCAGAAGATTCTCCTTCTGTTTCGCTGCTCCAGACATCTGTTGCGTCTAAATGCAGCAGAGGGGTAATTCTGTCTTTTTTCCTGTTTTTGCAATAGAGCCCCTCCAACTGGTCGATAGTTGCCAGAGACCAACCGCCGCCGCCGATGGTCAGCCTTGCCGCCCAGTTGCTGGCATCGCTCCAGCTGATATCCTCATCAGGGCCTCGAAACCATTCGGTATTGGCGAAGCAGTCGCAGACGATACCGTTGTCGTAGGCGACATAGCGGCCATCTCTGGCCACAACCTGCGGAGTTCTGAACAACAGAAGTTCTCTCTTCCCGCCAGTGGGATTGCCCACATGCTGGGCAAATGTCCTTTTTTCCGGCTGCATATCCTCACTCCCCTCTATAAATATTTGTCTTTCATTATATCGGCCGACGGCTGATGTTTTCTTAAGCTGTACTTTTGGGGCAGGTTTTTTCAACCCGGCCATTCAGTGAGATATTCCAGCCACCGGATTTCTCTGAGGAATATAGGAAAAACAGTGTGTATGCCATAAAATTAAATATTATTATAAGTGGTTATGTCGTTTTTTGTGCCGAGACAATCTGCAGCTTTTTCATCTCTTTTGCCTACAATTGGATTTCTGAGGCTGTCTTCCCTGACCGTCATATCGGTTCAGTGTAGCAGTTTTTTTCTCTGATGTGTAGGAGTTTCAGCCTGGATACTGTACGCCATCAACAGCTGAATATATAAGTGTTTTTATTTGGCTGGCCTGCATATTTTCACCCATGCATGTTGAGCTGTTTGCCGGTTTTTTAAATCTTGTAGCCCAAGATACCGTCTGGTAATATTGCACGCTTGACGGTGATACAGCTTCTTTCTTTCATGCAGGGAAAGATGACAAGAATTTCTAAATACGAAGGGCTGTCTCTTCAAGGTTCAGTGTTTTGCTCTCCCACAGGATGGATATGCAGAAAAACTTACTCTATTTTCCTGAGTTTGGTGCCTTCATTCTCGGCTTGTTGCCGGCATGGTGGCTGCAATGGCAGGCTGCTGATCTTATCTGGAGCCTGTGGTTGAGCAGCTTGACGCTTGGCTATCTCACGATTTTTGCCACTGTTGCAGGTGGCGCCTATGTCGGCGTTGCTGTGTTATCTCATCCTCAGTTTCCTTCTGATAAAAAAGGAATTGCAATATTCTTCGGGGTGATGGCTGGGCTCTTTTTTCTGGGCTTTTTTTCGCTGCATTTTGGCGGGTTCCATGCAGGGCACGCTTCTTTTCTGCAGAATTTTTTCCCACTGCCTCAAGCAACGATGAGTACCTTCAGCGCCGGCTTTATGAATCCTTTTGTCCTCTGGAACGCTGCTGTAGACTATGTATTGCCTTTCTACGGCTGGTTTTTGCTTCCCATGCTGATAGTTGAGCGCCATGCAATATTCAAAGCGTTTGCGCAATGTCTCGGTCTGGCTGCCCGTATCAAGGACAGTGATGATTTTGAGACTGGGGATATTGCAAAATGGCGTAAACGGCAACGCGATAAAACTGCAGCAGGCACAGCAAAAGCGAAATCTACAATGAACAGCTTCCTGTTCCAGCCCTATACCAATGTAGTCAAAATGCATTGCATGATTTTTGTGCTGGCGGGGTGTCAGATACTTCGCTTGGATAATTTCCTTGTCTACTGCATCATTTCAGCAGTGTACTTTTTTCCATGGCGTGTTTTCAGAAAACGTCAAATGAAAGAATGCTGAGACAACCGAACATTTCCCCCAGCAGCTATGTGCTGCAATGCTTAAATCATAGACCATCCTCTATTTAAAAACATCTTGACAGGGAAGACCCAGTGCAGTATAACGGCGCTGCACACACGCGGACTGAACGTTCAGTCCGCATCTTTCGATCATATTTTACTTCCTATAATTATAGAATGAATAAAGATAATAAAGACAAACGTACTTCCATCCTTCGGGCAGCTCTGGAACTTATTGCCGAAAATGGTTTCCATGGTTCTCCGACAGCGATGATCGCCTCTGCCGCCGGTGTCGGGACAGGAACTATTTATCGATATTTCAACGATAAGGATGTTTTGATCAATGAGGTCTTCAAAGATATTGAGACCAGACTCAATGCGGCTCTGGCGGTTGGTTATCCATCGGACCAGTCAGTGCGGCAGCGCTTGTACCATTACTATATCGGTCTGATCCGCTTTTTTATCGCCAATCCTCTGGAGTTCAAGTTTCTCGGCCAGTATTACGATTCTCCCTACGGTGTCGCCGTACGGCGTGATAAGATTTTTGCCCGATCGAACAATGAGTATGGCAATGAGACCATCAAAAGTCTTTTTGAACAGGGTATTGCTCAAGGGGCTATCAAGGATCTGCCCATCGTTATCCTTTTCGGCCTCTTTATAGGCAGTCTGATATCGGTCAGCCGTGATCACATTCTTGGCTTTATCGAACTTGACGAGCAACTGCTGCAGCGGACTGCCGATGCCTGCTGGGATGCTGTTAAACAATAAATACTTTGCTAAACTGTATACTTTGCCTGATAAACCTTCTCAAGGAAAGCAATAATGAAAAGCAACAAAAAACGACTGCTCTCTATCGTCCTGCTTGCAGCGGCTCTCTTTCTCCTTTCAAGCTGTGACGAGAAGGAGAAGGGTATGCTTCCCTCTGGTCCTGTTGCTGCAGAGGTGCGTGTCATGACGGTGATGGAAGAATCACTGCACCTGAGCATTGAACTGCCGGGTCGTACTACTGCCTTTCGAGTTGCTGAGGTCCGGCCTCAGGTCAGCGGGATCGTGACCAGGCGACTGTTTACTGAAGGGAGTGAGGTTGCCGCAGGGGAACTCCTCTATCAGATTGATCCCGCTATCTACGCTGCTGTTCTGGCCAGCGCGGAAGCCGCGCTGGCGAAGAGTGAGGCCATGGAGTATTCAGCCCGTCTTAAGGCGGGACGCTACCGTGCCCTGGTCAAAACCGAGGCGGTAAGCGAACAGGAGCAGGTTGACGCTGAAGCTGCCTGGAAACAGGCGTTGGCCGAAGTTGCTGCCGCTAAGGCGGCAGTACAAAGCGCCAGAATCAATCTTGATTACACCAAGGTCACTGCTCCCATTGCCGGACGGATCGGCAGGTCAATGATCTCTGAAGGCGCTCTGGTTACAGCTCAGCAGCCGACTGCACTGGCGACCATCCAGCAGCTCGATCCTCTCTTTATCGATGTCAACCAGTCTGCCCACGAATTCCTTGCCCTGAAAAAGAGACTGGCGCAGTCTTCAGGCAACAGTAAAGGGTCCGTAACCGAGGTGAAAGTCATACTTGATGATTCTACAGAGTATGGGGGAACCGGAGTACTGGAGTTTTCCGATGTTGCCGTCGATCAGTCGACCGGCACGGTTACCATCCGGGCCGTTATTGCCAATCCGCGCCAGGAACTGCTGCCGGGGATGTTTGTTCGCGCTCGTCTGACAGCCCCGGAGCCCCAGAATGTCATCCTTGTGCCGCAGGCCGCAATCATACGGAATACCCGGGGCCAGTCAATGCTCATGCTGGTGGATGATGCCTCCAGGGTTGAAGCCAGAATTGTGGAAACCGGACGCAATAGAGGTAATCATACCGTTATAACCAAAGGGCTCGTTGCCGGAGAACAGATCATCGTTTCCGGTTTGCAGAAGATACGACCGGGGGCGGAGGTCAAGGCTGTGGAGCTGCAGCCTGAAACAGAAAGGCAGGCTGTTGATGTTGAACAGAATTCTGCAGCAAAGGTGAATTAAGCCATGGCCAGATTTTTTATTGATCGTCCAATTTTTGCCTGGGTTATAGCCATTGTCATCATGCTGGCAGGGGCAATCTCGGTTATAAGCCTGCCGATCTCTCAGTATCCGGAGATTGCACCTCCTTCGGTGAGGGTTACAACCAAGTATCCTGGTGCCTCTGCCCAGACCATTGAGAACAGCGTCACTCAGATCATTGAGCAGAGCATGACCGGGCTCGATAATTTTCTCTATATGAAATCAGAGAGTTCCTCCTCCGGTACCGTCACCATTACACTGACCTTTGATGCCGGAACCAACGGTGATATAGCCCAGGTCCAGGTGCAGAACAAGCTGCAGCAGGCTCTTGCGTTGTTGCCGCAGGAAGTGCAGCAGGAGGGAATTCAGGTTAACAAATCCAATTCGACCTTTCTGATGATCGTCGGTCTGATTGCCTCAGATGGAAGCATGACCAATTACGATCTTGGCGACTATATGGTTTCTACTTTGCGCGACCCGCTCAGTCGAACTCCTGGAGTGGGCAGCATCCAGATCTTCGGCAGTCAATATGCCATGCGCATCTGGCTCGATCCCCACCGGCTGCAGAGTTATCAGATGACACCGGGGGATGTGGCTGGAGCCATCAGGGCCCAGAACCATCAGGTGGCCGTTGGTAATCTGGGTGGTACTCCTTCAGTGCCGGGGCAGCAGGTCAGTGCAACCATGATGGCCCGGACCATGATGAGCACACCTGATGAGTTTGGCGAAATTCTTCTTAAGGTTAAAGAAGACGGCGCGCAGATTCGTCTCAAGGATGTAGCCCGGGTGGAGGTCGGCGCCGAAAGTTACGCCGCCCGCGGTACCTTCAATAATCAACCCGCGGCAGGTATGGCGATCATGCTTGCTACCGGGGCCAACGCCCTGGCTACCTCAGAGGCGGTCAAAGAGAAGATAGCGGAGTTGCAGCCCTATTTCCCAGCAGGGGTTGAGGTTGTGTATCCCTATGATACAACAACTTTTATCAAAATCTCGATCCAGGAGGTGGTCAAGACACTCATTGAAGCCATTGTTCTTGTCTTTCTGGTCATGTACCTTTTTCTCCAGAACTTCAGGGCAACCCTTATTCCCACCATCGCCGTGCCTGTGGTTCTCCTGGGTACTTTCGGCGTTATGGCAGTGTTTGGTTACTCGATTAATACCATGACCATGTTCGGCCTGGTCCTTGCCATTGGTCTGCTGGTAGATGATGCCATTGTGGTGGTTGAAAATGTGGAGCGGATAATGGCGGAAGAGGGCCTTTCCCCGCTTGAAGCAACCCGAAAATCGATGGACCAGATCACCGGTGCCCTGATCGGTATCGCCCTGGTGCTCTCCGCTGTTTTTGTTCCTATGGCTTTCTTCGGCGGCTCCACCGGAGCAATCTATCGCCAGTTTTCCCTTACTATTGTCTCAGCAATGGTTCTGTCGGTTTTGGTTGCCCTGATTCTGACTCCGGCACTCTGTGCCACGCTTCTGAAACCGGTGCAGCCGGGAGATCATGAGAAAAAGCGCGGATTGTTTGGCTGGTTTAATCGCTTCTTCAACCGCAATGCTGATAGATACAGGAGTGGTGTCGCCTATATCCTGCAGCGCTCTGGTCGTTTTGCCGTGGTTTATCTGCTTTTGCTTGCTGGTATGGCATTCTTTTTCACCAAGCTTCCCACTTCCTTTATTCCGGAGGAAGATCAGGGAGTCTTTCTCACCATGGTTCAGCTTCCCGCCGGGGCCACACTGGAACGAACCCAGGAAGTACTCAACACGGTCCGCGATCACTATCTCAGCAACGAAAAAGAAAATATCCGCTCTGCCTTTGCCGTTGCAGGCTTCAGCTTTTCCGGTCAGAGCCAGAATAATGGCATGATCTTTGCGCAGTTGACGGACTGGGGTGAGCGAAAACGAGATGACCAATCCGTCGATGCTATTATCGGACGGGCAATGAGATCGTTCTCCCAGATCAAGGAAGCAATGGTCTTTGCCTTTAATATTCCGGCTATTCCAGCCCTCGGCAGTTCCACTGGTTTTAACCTTTTTCTTCAGGACCGCGGAGGACTCGGTCATGAAACACTGCTCGAAGCCCGCAATCAACTGCTGGGGATGGCCGCCCAGAACCCTGATCTGACCAGGGTCAGGCCAAACGGCATGGAGGACACGCCGCAATACAGCATAGATATAGATTATGAAAAGGCCATGGCTCAGGGCATAAATATCACCGAGCTCAACAGCACCTTGTCAATGGCCTGGGGCTCAATATATGTCAACGATTTCCTCCATCAGGGGAAGGTAAAAAGGGTTTACCTCCAGGCCGACGCCCCTTTTCGCATGCAGCCGGAGGATCTTGGTCTCTGGTATGTCAGGAACAAGGAAGGCAATATGGTGCCGTTTTCCACTTTTACCAGCGGTAAGTGGAGTTTTGGTTCACCCCGCCTTGAGCGGTATAACGGCAATCCTGCTTTTGAAATAGTCGGCGAGGCTGCAGCCGGTCAATCCAGTGGTCATGCCATGAAGCTGATAGATGAGATGGTGGCAAAATTACCTGTTGGCATCGGTTATGAATGGACCGGAGCGTCCTATCAGGAGATGCAGGCAGGCAATCAGGCTCCTTTTCTCTATGCTGTTTCCCTGCTGGTGGTGTTTCTCTCCCTTGCCGCCCTCTACGAGAGCTGGACAGTGCCCTTTTCCGTTATGTTGGCGGTTCCCATCGGTGTTCTCGGCGCTCTGCTGGCCACCTATACCCGGGGCCTGGAAAATGATGTTTATTTTCAGGTTGGTCTTCTCACCACCATCGGCCTGTCGGCGAAAAACGCCATTCTCATTGTTGAGTTTGCCAAGAGACGCTATGACAAGGGCAAAGACCTGGTTGAGGCAACCCTCAAGGCCGGCCGCCAGCGCCTTCGTCCGATCCTTATGACCTCACTGGCCTTTATGCTGGGTGTTCTGCCGCTGGCAATCAGCACCGGTGCCGGCGTTAACAGCAGGCACGCTATCGGTACAGGTGTACTCGGCGGCATGCTGTCCGCTACAGCACTGGCTATATTTTTTATCCCGCTTTTTTTTGTGGTCGTTGTCCGCCTGTTCAGTAGAAATGGCCGGCGACAGAAAACTCGGGTGGTGACGGAGGAGTAATTGATCTGTCGAGTAAGCGTTAGAGATAGAGTTCCGGCTCTTTTCTTGTGCTGCAGTTGTCGTAAAGCCACTGTGTTTTTTCCACAAGAGGAGGCGCGTCCATTACCAGGGCTTCTTCCGGGCAAATTTTGACACAGGCGCAGCAGAGGATGCAGAGATCGCGATCTATTTCAATCTGTTCAGCAAGAGAGATGGCAGCGGCAGGGCAGACCGGCAGGCACGACTCGCATTGAGTACATCGTGATTCGAGCAGAGAAGGGGCAAAGGGCAGAGGCCCCAGCCCTTTCTGGTACGGACGATTGCCGGGGGGCAGCTGTTGCAGGCGGGCTTCTGCCGAATCTGCGGCTGCTTCCAGCCTGTCTCTGATTTGTCGACCGAATTCTTCAGCGGTTGCCAGATCAGAGCTGTCAGGTCTCCCCGGTGCTATGGGTGTTACGGCAGTGGAATAGGAGTGTTCACCAATGAAGGAAGCGGCTGCGATGGTTGTGAAACCGGCATCTTCAGCGAGATCCTGCAGTTCGGCTAATGCATCCTCGTACTCCCGGTTTCCATAGGTTACCATGACCACAGCGGGGGTAGATATTCCCCGAATATTCTTTAGTCTTTCAACAGCCAGAGGAGCGATTCTTCCCGCGTATACCGGAGCGCCGAAAAGTACCAGTTCGTCGGACCGGCACTGTATGGTCGGGCTATTGCCCGGCTGAGTGATGTCGATATCTTCTGTCTGAGCATCGGGAAAAGCGGCAGCTATAGCCGTAATGACTTTTCTGGAATTCCCGGTGGGAGAAAAGGAGACAAGGCGGATTTTCTTGATTTTCATAGTATCCTCAGAGAGAAAGATTACTGGAATATGGAGAAACGGAGAATCTTCTGTTTCTACTTTATTGTGTCTGCCTGCCAATGAACTGATTCCAGGTTGTACTGAATATCACTGCAAACCAGTCGATTTCAGGAGAAAGGGACAAAAAAGATTTCACCATCCTGCCGCGTTCCCTTGAGTCGTTCCATATGTCGCAACGTTGAAAAAGCGGACTTGAAGTCATCTTCGGTAAGTGCCAGTTCGCTGCAGATTTGAGTCTGGCTTATTGGACCTCTGGAGCAGACCAGATCGAGAATACGCTGTTGGTCAGTGGTAAGACATTCGCCTTTTGAGGCTGTCCTGGTCGCACTGTATACCGCCCACGGGTCACAGGTTTTCGGAGCTGAAAGAACGATGATATAGCAGTCCTCACAGAGGGTCTCTCCGGCATGGTCGTAGCCTGCCTGTGGTGGTATCGCAGTGCTGCATTTGCTGCATTTCATGGGTTTCTCCTTGTTTTATCAAAAGATCAAGGCCGTTGTTGACGCCGTGCTAAACAGGGAAAAGAGTGGTGGCGAAATCATGATACTGCCCTTATTTTAAAGAAGGTCGGTATCTCCATGTACATTACCTCACGAAGTATAGCAGAAGTAGGAAGAGTAATGCAAAATGTAATAGGAGACAATAATGGATGCGGTGAAAAAGGATAAATTGCGTAATGCCGTACGAGATAATTATGGCAGGATTGCTCTGGCTGGTGAGGCGGGATGTGGTTGTGCGTCCTCGTCTGCAAGCTGCTGTGGAAGTCCTGCCGGTGTCAGGGCCGAAGAAGTGTCACGCGAAATGGGATATTCCGCCGAGGATCTTGCCGCTGTGCCGGATGGTGCCAATATGGGGCTTGGCTGCGGAAATCCGCAGACGATTGCCGCACTGCAGCCTGGAGAAACTGTTTTGGATCTCGGCAGCGGCGGTGGTTTTGACTGTTTTCTTGCTGTCCGCGCTGTCGGGACAACAGGACGGGTGATAGGTGTTGATATGACGGCGGAGATGGTCTCTAAAGCCCGCGAAAATGCGGCCAGAGCAGGTTTTGCCAATGTTGACTTTCGACTCGGTGAGCTGGAGAATCTCCCGGTTGGTGACGAGATCGTTGACGTCATACTATCAAATTGCGTAATCAATCTCTCCCCGGACAAAGCAAGGGTATTTGACGAAGCCTATAGGGTATTGAAACCAGGTGGAAGGCTGGCAATTTCAGATATTGTCGCCATTGGGGAGATACCCGATGATATACAGGAAAATATGGCCTTCTATGCAGGCTGCATCGGCGGTGCGTCGTCAATCACCGTGCTTGAATCGATGTTGCGGCAGTCAGGTTTTCAGAAGGTCCGCATCACCCCCAGAGAGGAAAGCAGGTCGTTTATCCGTGAGTGGATGCCGGGAAGCAATGTCGAGAAATATGTTGTTTCCGCAATCATCGAGGCGGAAAAAGAGTAATCACCTTCCGGCCTTTTGACACAGCCATGCATACTCTGACCAGACGCAGAAGTAGATCACCTCATCCTTCCCATTGGAAGTATCAGGGAAAAAATCAGATGTAAAATGTGTTTGGAAAGGCTGAAATCAGGGGTCTTGTCCTACTTCGCAGGATCCTGCAATGACGATTTTGTGCATATCTTAAAAACACTTGAAAGGACCACTGAAAGAAGATAGGTTTTAAAGAGCTGTTTCGGATTGAAAGGCTTTTCCTGCAAAAGTCGAACCCGCATATGTCTAGAAAAACTGATGGAGGTGGTCTTATGAAACAACAAAGCAGTGGAGCCTGGAGTCCCTATCTTGCCGGAGCACTCAGCGGAGTGGTTGGCGTTTGCTCTGTCTGGTTTGCCGGTAAGTATTTCGGGGCGTCCACGTCGTTTGTCCGCACTGCAGGCATGATCGAGCAGATCTTCGGGGCGGAGCGTGTGGCCGAGATGAGCTATTTTGTCAAGGTCGTCCCCGGAATTGACTGGCAATGGATGTTTGTCGTAGGAATTCTTCTGGGGTCTATGATTGCGGCGCTCTCCTCCGGGTCTTTCAAGCTACAGGCCGTCCCTGACATGTGGGCTGAACGGTTTGGTAAGCAGAGTGTTCTGCCGCGGGCCATAACGGCCTTTGTCGGCGGTATCGTTGCCATGTTCGGTGCCCGGCTGGCGGGCGGGTGACCCAGTGGACACGGGCTGAGCGGTTCGCTCCAGCTGGCTGTCAGTGGTTTTATTGCTTTACTCTTCTTTTTTCTGGGCGGTATCATTGTCGCCCGACTCGTTTATGGAGGAGGTGCGAAATGAAGATTCTTGTCTATGGTTTGATTACCGGCCTGCTCTTTGGCTTTTTACTGCAGAAAGGACGTGTTCTCCGTTATGACAAACAAGTCGGCGCCTTGCGGCTTCAAGACATGACCATCGTCAAATTCATGCTTTCCAGCGTCATTGTCGGTATGGTGGGCGTCTACCTCCTCAACGACCTGGGCTTGGCGAAGCTTTCAATCAAGGCCACAATTCTCGGGCCGACGATTCTCGGCGCGCTGATTTTCGGGTTGGGCTGGGGACTCCTGGGGTATTGTCCCGGTACAGCCATGGGCGCCCTCGGCGAAGGACGTTGGGACGCTGTATGGGGAATTCTTGGAATGATTGTCGGGGCAGGAATCTTCGCGGAAATGTATCCGTACCTCGAAAAAACCATTTACACCTGGGGGGATCTTGGCAAAATCACCTTGCCCCAGATACTCGGCGTAAGCCACTGGCTCATCATTCCTCTGTTCATCGCAGCAGCCTTGCTGCTCTTTAGATGGCTGGAGAAAAACAATTTCTGAGGGACACTGTAACAGTATAGATCCTGCAATAAGAAAAGATATTCAGCCTGATGCAGGATGTTCCTGATTCTCGTTGGTTGTTGAGGCTGGGAGAGAAATGTATGAGCAGTGAGGCCCCGACACAAGGTTGTGCCGGGGCCATGGAGTGGTGCTGCTCGGTGGCAATAAGCTTACCAGCTGTCCCCGAGTACCAGACTGAGATCGAGACAGTTCTTCCTTTCTTCTTCGGTCAGATCATCTTTGCTTTTAAGTTTTCCTTCAAGATCCTTGGCATAACAGGCATATTGTTTACCGTCTTTGTCATGTACCCAAACCATCTTCTGATACTCTTTTGATATAATCTCGCCACGCATACTCATGATATTCTCCTCTATTGTTGTCTTTTTCATTCAATGCTGCTTTCGTCTGCAACCTCAATACAATGGTAATCATATCATTCTACCATTTACGTTGCCTTGGAGAGAAAGTAAGCATGTCAGGAGGCATAGCAATGGTTGTTTAAAAGGGGTTTAATGGTAGTTTTTGCAACCATTTTATCGATAGTCGCATCAAGACAGGTTATCTAGAGAAAGGTACTGCGAAGGTTTCCTGCTGATCAGTCTGGTTGTGCGGCCACATTAACACTGACAGTGAGACGATGAGTGCCGCCTCCCATAACGACCCCCTTGACCGGGGCGACATCACCGTAGTCACGTCCCCAGGCCAGAGTAATATGGCTTTCTCCAACCACCATATTGTTCGTTGGATCGAAATCCACCCAGCCGAAACCGGGAATGAAAATGGCTACCCAGGCATGGGACGCGTCTGAACCGATCAGCTTGGGTTTTCCTGGGGTCGGCAGAGTCTCAATATATCCACTGACATACCGCGCAGCTAATCCCAGAGAGCGCAGGCAGCTGATGGTGAAGTGGGCAAAATCCTGACAGACGCCTTTTTTGCTTTTCAGGATCTGCGCAACCGTTGTATCTATGGTGCTGGCGGTTTTGTCGTATGAAAACTCATGATAAATTCTCTGCATCAAGTCGAGGGCTCCAGCCAGCACCGGTCTCCCCGGGGTAAAAGAATCCTTGACATAGGACAGGGTTTGCGAATCGACGGTTATCAGCGGGCTGGCAAAAAGAAAAGGGAATGCTTCAAAGTCTGCTGTCTGGCCATGAGATGCCAGTCGTCTCGCGACCTCCTCCCATGGCGTGGTGGCGGATTGATCAGGAATTACCGGCACAGAGGTCTGGACGAGACTGTCTGCTTGTACCACCAGTTCGTCGTGAGGATGGTGCACCATAAAGACATCAACGGTATTGCCGAAAAAATCTGTGCGACGATGCCGGTACTGAGGTTCGGGGAGGATTGACAGACTGCTGTCAACGACAAGCTGGTGAGGTGTCGTCCTGGGGTGGAGGAAGAGTTCGTTCTGGGAGAGTGAGGCTGGTTCCGAATATTTGTAGGCGGTTGTG
>JAZBNU010000226.1:0-2165 GCA_036350815.1 Desulfopila sp. | reverse complement strand
GATGGCACGGCTAGCATCCATAAGCCGTCTGGCAGGTTGGTAACAGTTTAGTCCTATCCGGAACTCGTCCCCCTACCCAACCAAATCGCCTAATTTTCTTATAATTTTTTTAAGTAAACTCGCACTATTTCTTGACGCATAAAGTAATATTTGGTATTTATATAAGTATAAATACTTATACAGGGTGACAGTGTGGAAAATATTGATATTCTGAAAAATCGACAGGCAAGGCTAAAAGAAGACATCGCGGCAATGCTCGACAGCTATCTTATCGGCTCTATTTCCAACCCTCCCTCGCTGGCGGGACATAATCTGACGACAAAAGTAGATGGCAAGACTAAAACCATCTATGTCAGGAAAAATCTGGTGCCCATGGCGGCGGAAATGAGCATGCGCTATAAGGAAATGTGGATTCTCCTCCAAAAGCTCTCCAAGCTTAACTGGGAAATCCTCAAGCTGGAAAAAGAATAGATATGGTGCAATGCATTTATCCGCCGCAAGGTTTTACATGCCCTTACCGGAATTCCTGTCCCCACATGGGTATGCTATCGACGACATATGTCTATGGAGAGTACAGACGTTCCTCCAATGTTTATCAAGAACATCTGCGATGCTTCGACAACTATCAGGAGACATTGAGAGCCAAGAGCGAAAGGATTCTATTACTAGAGCGAGAGAATGCGGAACTGAAGGCCAAGTATCAAGCCATACATCAGCGTCAATTCAAGCCAAATCGAAAGCCGAAGGATGATAAAGGCACCGGAAGTCAGCAGCAAGAAGAAAAAAAACGTGGCGCACCAAAGGGGCATCCAGGCTGGTCTCGCTCAAAACCCGCTCATGTCGACAAGACTGTTATCGTTGAGGCACCGACACAATGTCCTCATTGCCAAGGAGACAAGCTTCGACCAATGGAGGAGACAACAGAGCATATTCAGGAGGATATAGCTCTGCCGCCACCTCCAATTGTGACCAGATACATCCATCAGCAGGCATGGTGTTCTTCTTGCGGTAAGGTTGTTACGAAAAAGGACGAGGATGAGATCATAGGGGCTCAGATTGGACCATTGGCAAAAGCCACCGCCATTTATCTCCGTCAGGATATCGGCATCACCTACCGGAAAGTGCAACAGTTGATCAAGGATCTGTTTGGGCTCTGTTTTGTGCCCGCTTCTGCTCTAGGATTTGATCGCAAAGCAACCTACCAAGGCCTGCCGCTTTATGAGGATGTGAGGGAGAAGATCAGGACTTCCGCCTTTGTTCATGCAGATGAGACATCGTGGCGTAATGATGGTCTTGGTCATTTTGCCTGGTATGCGGGCAATAAGGACCTGGCCTTCTTCCACATTGACCGGCATCGCTCTGCGGCAGTGGCAGAGAGTATATTCGGCGAGGATTTTCAAGGAGTGCTGGTGAGAGACCGCTATGCAGCATACAATAAGATCGGCCGGGATTGGCAGGCCTGCCTGGCGCATATCAGCAGAAATGCAAAAGACATCAGCAAAGAACATGCTCTCCTGCCGCCAGCAGATCAGGATCCGAACGTAGAGGTTTTTACCTCAGGCATCAGGGAAATTTGCACAGATCTTTGCGATATAGGGCAGAAAAGAAAATCCGGCGAACTCTCGCAAGAGAAGGTTGCCGCGATGGAGAAAAAGTACAGCGGAAGACTGAGCCGCATCTGCAAAAAGAAATTGTCATTCAAGCCGGCAGTCACTTTACGGAAATTTCTTGTCGGCTCTGAACGCAAAAGGCTCTTCACCTTTATGCGCCATGCCGATGTGCCTCCTACCAATAATCACGCGGAACAAGCAGTTCGCCGTATGGTGATATTCAGGAAAGTCAGCTTTGGCACGCGGTCTCAGAGTGGAATCAAAACCCACAGTGTCCTTCCCAGCCTGATGATGACTGCAAAACTTCAGGGAGTTGATCCCATGGATTTTCTCAGAATTCTCCTAACCAAGAATACAGCAACTGCTCAGGCAGCCTTGTTCCACAATTCCAGCTAACCAACCAAAAGTTCTAACATCTTAACATCGAATTAATCTGCCGAAGGTGACTCCGATACTGCTGTGCAATATTTCCGATAGGACTAAACTGTTACTGGTGTATTATTTTGTTAATTGGGGTCTGTCCCCGAATGTTCTTGTGGGTCTGTCCCCGAATGT
>JAZBNU010000225.1:0-2407 GCA_036350815.1 Desulfopila sp. | reverse complement strand
CTGATGGAGGAGGTCCGTCATGGCCGTTGTAAATCCATCCCCTACGGTCCATTGTCCTCTCCAGCTTGACTCATTTGCAAATTTAGTGACTGTAATTGAATATTTAAGGTTTCCGGGAGGCGGTTCCGGGATATCGGTAGCGGCCGGGATACTCTTGGTGAGAAAGAGGAGTATCATAATAAGGCTTATAGAAAAAATGTTTTTTTGCTGCATGGTGCCCTCTCTAGAGATTTTAAAGGAAAAAGAAAATCTTAAGTAGTTACAAGTACTATAGTAAGGGTTTATACCTTCAGATTCCAGTGGAAAAAGAGTATCTCTCAGTTAAAAGAGTTTCTGGAACTGCACAGTGCATGATCAGCTCCAGCGTATCCCAAATATTGAGTATACTAGGGATCTAACACACTTTTCAAATTTTTCTTCCAATTCGATATCTTCTTGCATCCAAAACTCAGCCATGATCTCTTTATCCGGGAGTCATCCATATTAAGTATTGTCAAGGGGGAAAACGGAACTTACAGGGTCTTTTGAAGGTTTATTGCAAACGGATTATGTAGTCTAAAATGGCTCGAAATGGTATAGAAAATAGGCTATCGTTGATGAATCACCGGAAAGATCCGGTTGGTAAACTGTTGTTTTTCATCATTGAGTTATGGGTGATTTAACCCGGAAGAAAATAATAAGGAGCAGAGAATGGCAGATTTTTTTTATCAGGATCCTTTTCCCCTGGAAAAGGATGAGACGCAATATCGCAAGATTGAAGGGTCGGAAAAGTACATTGCTGTTGAAAATTTTAATGGAGTGGAAATTCTGAGAATAGAAAAAGATGCACTGACTGAGTTGGCCAATCAGGCTCTGAGGGATGTTTCCTTTCTTTTGCGTCCGGCCCATAATCAGCAGGTAGCAGCAATTCTTGATGATCCGGATTCTTCCATGAATGAAAAGGGTGTTGCCCTGGCATTTCTGAAGAATGCGGAAGTTGCTGCAAAATTTGAACTCCCTGTCTGCCAGGATACGGGAACAGCAATAATTATGGGTAAGAAGGGGCAAAACGTCTGGACAGGCTGTAATGATGCTGAAGCACTTGCCCGTGGAGTATATACGACCTATACCACGGAAAATCTCCGTTATTCCCAGACAGTACCCCTTGATATGTACAGGGAAACCAACACTGGTACAAATTTGCCGGCCCAGATAGATCTGTATGCCACAGAGGGGAGTGAGTATACATTTCTTTTCATCGCAAAGGGTGGGGGAAGTGCAAATAAAACCTATCTTTTTCAGGAAACGAAGGCTCTTTTGAATCCGGAGAAACTGGAAAGTTTTCTCATTGAGAAAATGAAAACTCTGGGGACAGCGGCCTGCCCGCCATACCACCTCGCTTTTGTAATTGGGGGAACCAGTGCTGAAGCTAATCTGAAAACCGTTAAGCTCGCCTCTACGAAATACCTCGATACTCTGCCTACTGAGGGTAATGAGCATGGCAGAGCATTTCGTGATCTCGATCTCGAGGCGAGATTGCAGAAAGCTGCCCAGGATACAGGAATAGGGGCACAATTCGGAGGGAAATACTTTACCCACGATGTACGTGTTATTCGCTTGCCGCGCCATGGTGCATCATGTCCCGTCGGCATGGGAGTTTCCTGTTCGGCTGACCGCAATATCAAGGCAAAAATCAACAAAGAAGGGCTCTGGCTGGAAGTTATGGACAGTAATCCAGGGCGTTTGATTCCTGATAAGTATCGCGGTAAACACGACCATGGAGTCAAGGTTGACTTGAATAAACCCATGCGTGAAATCCTGGCTGAGCTCAGCAATCATCCAGTGGGAACATCTCTTCTTCTCAGCGGCACAATCGTCGTTGGAAGAGATATCGCTCATGCAAAATTCAAAGACCTTCTTGATTCAGGCAAGGATTTGCCGGAATATTTAAAGAAACATCCGATTTATTATGCAGGTCCGGCAAAAACTCCTCAGGGAAAACCTTCAGGATCGTTTGGGCCGACAACTGCGGGCCGCATGGACAGCTATGTTGATCTCTTACAGACCCATGGGGGATCTATGGTTATGATTGCTAAAGGCAACAGATCACAGCAGGTCACCGATGCATGCAAAAAAAATGGTGGTTTCTACCTTGGTTCCATAGGTGGCCCTGCTGCAATTCTGGCAGAAGAGAATATTAAAAAAGTAGAATGTATCGATTATCCCGAGCTGGGCATGGAAGCAGTATGGAAGATTGAGGTGGTAGATTTCCCTGCCTTTATCCTGGTAGATGATAAGGGGAATGACTTTTTCAGCGAGTTGATGTGAAAAGAAAACAGACAGCCTGACTGCTTGATTTGTAGAGCAAGTTTTATTATGGATTTTTGGGACTCTGCCAAAAAATGGAATTCGAGGTCTCCTGCTATTT
>JAZBNU010000224.1:0-2458 GCA_036350815.1 Desulfopila sp. | reverse complement strand
TCAGCAAACGCATCCACAGGAAAAGGCCAGAGGGTCTGCGGCCGGATAAGTCCGACCGCTGTAGCACCGGCAAGGAGGTCAATGGCATTTTTCACAATCCGGGAAGTGGTTCCATACGCCACCACCACGACTTCGGCCTCCTTGATGCGACAGGCTTCCCAGCGACTCTCGCCGCTGACAATGCGCCGATATTTCTCCTGTAGATTCATGTTGATTTTCTCAAGAATCTCAGGTTCGAGGGCCAGAGTTTTTATCGTGCGGGGAGCTCTCCTGTTGCCATGACCGGACACTTTCCAGGTTTTCTGAGGCAGTTCACGGTGTGCAGTTGCACCCGGCTCTACCGGCTCCATCATCTGGCCAAGTATGCCATCGCTGACCAGAAACACCGGGGTACGATAAAAATCGGCCATCTCGAAAGCCTCCCCCATCATCTCCACCGACTCCTGCACCGATGCCGGAGCCAGCGACGGGATTCGATAATCACCGTTGCCGCCTCCCCGCGTCATCTGGTAGTAGTCCGCCTGAGAAGGTTGAATGGTCCCTATCCCCGGACCACCCCGCTGCACATTTACAATGACGGCAGGCAGCTCGGCAGCAGCGAGCAGGGACATGCCTTCCTGCATCAAGGCAATACCGGGAGACGAGGAACTTGTAAGAACTCTGGCTCCGGCAGCTGAAGCGCCATAAACCATATTTATTGCCGCGATCTCGCTTTCGGCCTGCAGAAAAACCCCGCCATGAAGCGGAAGTTCCCTGGCCAGATATTCAGATATTTCATTCTGGGGAGTAATGGGATAACCAAAGAAATGAGTACAGCCTGCCTCGATTGCCGCCATGGCAAGAGCTTCGTTGCCTTTCATGAGCTGCTTCGCCATAATCGCCCTCCTTCAGAGACTCAGCCGTTTAACAGAAATAGCGACATCGGGACAGACAAGGGCGCAGTAGCAGCAGGCAATGCATTGAGCCATATCCGTAATGGCGGCCGATTGATATCCTTTGCTGTTTATGGCGGCGTCATTCAGAAAAAGTATTCCCTCCGGGCAGGCATCACAGCAGAGGCAACAGCCTTTGCAACGTTCAGCATCAATGATGATCATCCCTCTCGGCTTCTTCACGGCAACGCCTCCCAAGTCTTTGAAACTCGATACCGGCGCAGGCAGGGACGGCAGGAATATCCACCAAGAATATCAGAATGAAAACCTTGGTCATCGCACACGCTTCGGTGTTCAATACAAACAAACATTTGTTGTTTATATCTAACTAACGATACCAAAGAGAAAGCGATCAAGTCAAGCTATTTGCCTGAAAATAGATAAAGCGGGTATTTACTTACACCCAATAGTCTATAAACTTTATTTTATGTAACCAAACTTGATACCAGCACAGTAATAAAGCTGTGTTGGTGCAGGATGAACGCTCTCAGCGGGGTCTGTATATCACCACCAGGGTCTTTACAGTACCGCCGATACCGCGATATCCATGGGGAACGGAGGAGTCGAAGTAGAGGCTGTCTCCTTCGTAGAGAACAACAGTATTGTCACCATAGCGGAACTCAAGCTCGCCATCAAGAACAAGGAGGAATTCCTCTCCTTTATGATTGTTAAAAACAATATCATCAGCCTGCCGCTCCTCCATGTGGACAATAAAAGGCTCCATGTTCTTGTCAGCTTTGGGGTAGGCTAAAGGTTCGTACTGGTACCCTATGTGGGAGATGTGCGGTCCTTTGGCGATACCGTATCGATCTTCCTTGCGGACAACCACCATATTGGTGTCATGATCGGTGCGCTGGAAAAACGTCCCGATGGGAACGCCCAGGGCTGTAGATATTTTCAGTAAAGTCGCGATGGGCGGTGTCACAATGTTATTTTCAATCTGTGACAGATTCGGCTTGGATAGTCCGGTTAAATCTGAGAGTTCCTGTAACGTCAGATCACGCTGATTACGTATATTTCTGATTTGGCTGCCGATATCAAGGGAAGCCAGCTCATTTTTTATATCTTTTGCCATAAACGCAACTCTCATTATAAAAAGAACCTGCATAGCCGGATTGTGTGGTACACAACTGCGGTGGCATTCCGGAAATTAATAGAATACTAGCCTTTTCCTACAAAAAAGTACACGACAAATAGCGCTGTTTCCCTGTGCGTTCCACCCTGCACCGATTTGCGCCACCCAATTTTTCCAGACGCGAATTATAGAATGGGACATGAGCGCGAACCATCAACGCTTGACAAGAGAGAGAAAATTCAGCACCATCAAGCCGCAGGATTTGATTATCATGACACTCTACTGTAAAATCTCTTATGAACCGCTCCATAAAAACCCCAAAGCTCTCTCCTACGAGCGTACTAACACAAAGAGGAAAGGAATGGCCAAGAAGAAACTGAAGGAGCTTGTGATCAACCGGGACTGGTGCAAAAGCTGCGGCATCTGCGTCAAGTACTGTCCCACCCAGGTT
>JAZBNU010000223.1:0-7439 GCA_036350815.1 Desulfopila sp. | reverse complement strand
CCCCCGGCCTTTTTAAGCATGAAAAAAAAGTACTGGTCCCTTTTTCGGTACTATCTACTCTGTGCTTTCTCAGCGGTGCCGCGTTTGGATATTTTGTCGTCTTCCCGCCGGCTTTCAAATTTCTGGTGGGATACAATAATGAATATCTTGCCTCGCTACCTGCCGTCAGCGAATATTTTTCTTTGTCGCTGAGGCTTCTTATTGCCTTTGGCGTGATCTTCGAAATCCCGATCCTGATGGTATTTCTCGCCAAGACCGGGGTTGTTGATGTTGCCTTTTTAAACCGTAACCGCAAATATGCAATTCTTATAAACTTTATCATTGCAGCAATTCTTACTCCAACGCCCGATATTGTCAATCAACTCATGATGGCAGGACCACTGATTGTACTCTATGAGATAAGTGTGGTTGCTGTTTGGGTCTTTGGGAAAAAACAGTTTAAAGATTTTGAGAAAGATACTGTGAATAAAGGTAGTTAGGCAGAGGTGTGCCGTATGAAGCGTTTCCAGTTGCTTCTTCCTCAGGGGTGCTTTTTCTGATTTTGGCTGTGGCCTGAAAGAGAAAAAAGTGCCAAGGTTGAAAAGTTACTGCATACGAATGTATACTGGATTTATCCGAGAGGGTGCATTATAAAGTATCTAGGTTCATGCGTAATCCCGGAATGATACTAATTTTTAGTTTTTACATAAATCGAGACAGATTGTAGTCAACCTGAAAATGGAGGTTTGTATGAATGAAAAGGACTTTGCTAAAGTGCTTGAGATCGGTCGACCACCAAATATTAGAAAACTTTTTCCCCACTCCCGGGCGTTGTTGGTAAGCGGCAAGGTTGTAGACAGAGCCATGCTTGCCAAAGGCAAGTCTATATCGATTGCAGCCAACGGCAGATCTCACCTAGTATTGCGCGGGGCATTGCAGGCAGCACAGCGAGCCAATTCCGCAATCATAGTAGAAATAGCCAGATCCGAATGTACCTACTGTGCGGTAAATTTCTGGAATATAGCCCGACAGGCTGATGCTCTTTGCAACGAGCTTGGAATTACTGTTCCTGTTGCGATTCACGCCGACCATTACGGCATCAAAAAGGCAGAAGATATCGGCCCGGCGAAGATTGAAATACCTTCGATGTTTGACGCGGGTATAACTTCCATCGCCATCGACGCCTCCCATATGCCTGATGCGGAAAATCTTCTGGCAAATATTGAGTTGTATTCGTTTGTACCCGACTGGGCATCACTGGAGACAGAGGTTGGCGAAATTAAGGGAGAAGAAGGGCTGTCTACTGTGGATGATGCTTCTTTTCTGATACAGGGATTGAATGCTCATGGTATTTTCGCTGACTGGATTGCCCTCAATAATGGTTCCGTTCATGGTATAGAGGCCAGTGGCCAGGGAATTCAGGTTGATCTCACCGCTGAAATTCACAGCAAACTTGAACCATACGGAGTCTCAGGTGCACAGCATGGCACCTCGGGCAACAGCTCTGATCGGTTGCGTGAAATAGCGCAGCAGACCAATACTACCAAAGCCAATGTTGCCACTGCTCTGCAGATGATTTCTTGGGGTGTTGAGGTAAATGATTATGGAAACGCCATCCTGGACAGCAGTGGAAATTTCAAAAAAATCGAAGGTGAAGGTGTAACAGAGGAAACCTGGGCAAAAATGGTTGCCTATGCAGAGGAGAAGGGATGGAACAGCGGTAATTTTAAGAAGTTGAATCTTCCTTTTGAGAATATTATTCTCGGTCAGGCGCGCGAAATCCGAAACCGCATGAGTAAAAGAGTGGAAGATTTTGTCTATAATATGCTCGTCAATGTCTTTAATGCTGCCGATACAGCCGACCTGGCAAAAGAAATACTTCTGCAGAAGGGTTCTTTCGATCTAGGCGGCAAGGTTGATCGCATTGAAAATCAGGAGCAGTGGACCAGAGAGAAAATCATAGAAAAAGCCAAAGGTTTGAATATTAACGTTGGTCCTGAAGGTGATTTTGACGATTAAGCAGGAAGATACTGCACCGCAGACCGGCAGCAGCAGTTTGCGGATTCATCTGAATCTATTTTCGAAAGAAAATATCGACTCTTGCAGTGTAGTATCCCTGTTGGGATATATCTGCGAAATTGAAACAGCATTAGACTCTGTAACCTGTCATGAATAAAATACTTATAACCGGTGCTGCAGGTTTTATCGGTGCTCATCTGGCGGCGAAGCTTCTCTCTTACGGTCATGAGGTTGTTGGTGTCGACAATCTTAACGACTATTATGACGTACAGCTCAAAAAAGACCGAATGGCGGCGCTTACCTCCGGAGAGCGTTTTACCCATATCGCAGTCGACATTGCTGATCGTAAGGCCATGGAAAAGCTGTTCCAACAGCATGGCTTTGATGTTGTCGTCAATCTTGCAGCTCAAGCAGGAGTAAGGTACTCCCTCATTAATCCTCACTCCTATGTCGATACGAATCTTGTGGGGTTTGTCAACGTTCTGGAAGGTTGCCGTCATTCAGGAGTAAAACATCTGGTGTATGCTTCCTCCAGTTCAGTGTATGGGGCAAACACCCGCATGCCTTTTTCAGTACATGATAATGTTGACCATCCAGTCTCGTTATACGCTGCCTCCAAAAAAGCAGGCGAGTTGATGGCGCACACCTATAGTCATCTTTTCGGTTTGCCGACAACTGGGCTTAGATTTTTCACTGTATACGGTCCCTGGGGGAGGCCGGATATGGCTCTCTTTCTTTTTACCAAAGCAATTATAGAAGGACGTCCGATCAACGTTTTTAATAATGGCAATATGGAGAGAGATTTTACCTATATAGATGATATTGTCGAAGGTGTTGTTCGGGTCATGAAGAGAATTCCTGAAGGAAATTTTGACTGGCAGGGTGATGCTCCCGATCCAGCTACTTCCTATTGCCCATATCGCATATATAACATAGGGAATAATAATAAAGAACAATTGCTTCGCTATATCAGTGTCCTGGAAGACTGTTTAGGAAAAAGGGCTGATAAGAATTTTCTACCGATGCAGGCGGGGGATGTACCGGCCACCTATGCTGATGTCACAGACCTTGTGAGGGATTTTGACTATAAACCCGATACTGCCATAGAGGCAGGAATTGCAAAGTTTGTCGAGTGGTATAAAACGTATTACCGGATTGCCTGAAAAGTTTTGCAAGATCTTCCCAGAGAGTATTCCAGGTACCTGCATATGAACCAGAACAATTCACGCAGTAAACGCCAGGCCTTGAGATTCCTGGCAAATGACCATCCTCTCTCATTCAAAACTGAATTTGAAGAGGGCCAGGGTTTTTTCGATAATATTTCCGGAGGAGGCTGTGCTGCCCGTTCCGTAACAGTTCCCCTGCAGTTACGGGAAAAGGTGCTTATTCACTTCCCCCTTGAAAAGGAAGGCGATCGAGTTGAGATCGGTGCACGAGTTGTGAGGATCGATGGAGACAATGTTGCGTTTCAATTTAATTATCTCAGTGAGAAAGATAAACAGAGGATTGTGAAATATTTCGCTGAAAAACAACGCAAAGCTTCCTGAACCAAATGGATTTCTACTTAGCCCGCCAGCCGATTTTCAATATACATAAAAAGCTGTATGCGTACGAACTACTCTATCGCGGATATACGGATTATACTCTGACCGATGTCAGCGGCAATAAAGCAACTACCAGCCTGCTCAGCTCGGTCTTTCTAACCGAAGGCATAGGAATTATTTCCGGTTCCAGGCCATGCTTCATCAATTTCACGGAAGAGCTTATAGTTAAAAAAATCGCATATTCTTTTCCCAAAACTCAGGTTGTCATCGAAGTTCTGGAAAATGTACGGCCCAGTAAAGAGGTGCTGCGGGAGCTGCATGCACTGAAAGCTGCAGGCTACACCATCGCTCTGGACGACTTTCTCTATACAGGCAAAATGGCCCCGCTGGTAGAAACAGCAGACATTATTAAAATAGATGTGCGCTTGACTCCTCTCCATACCATAGAAAAAACCCTTCATGCTCTCTCCAGATTTCCCATTAAACTGCTGGCGGAGAAGGTTGAAACTATTGAAGAATTTGAGAGGGCCAGTACGCTGGGATTTCATTATTACCAGGGCTATTTTTTCAGCAAACCAGAGAAAATTCTTGTTAAGGAACTTGCCTCTACAAAAATGACGCTTTTCAGCCTTCTTGCCGAGGTGGGGAAAAAGACAACCACACTGGAAAGGCTGCACCATATCGTCTCTCAAGATCTTGCCACAAGTTATAAGCTTCTTCGATTTCTTAATTCAGCATATTTTTACAGACTTGAAAAGGTCAAAAGTGTGAAACATGCCATTGCTTTTCTTGGCGAGAAGGAGCTGCGACGATTTATCCTTCTTGTAATCGTTTCTGAACTTGCTACGGAAAAACCAACGGAATTGGTGCGTCAGTCTCTGGTGCGGGCCAAGTTTTGTGAACTGCTGGCCAGCAGGAGTTTGCTTGCCGAGTATGGCCTGGAAATATTTATGGTCGGTATGTTCTCCTTTATGGACGCCATGCTGGATATAGATATGAAAAAAGTGATGGAAAAACTACCGGTGACGGATGAAGTAAAAAATGCGCTGGTTAATCGCAGCGGTATGTTCGCTCCTTTCATTAATGCAGTGGAAGCTTATGAGAGGCGGCAGGGCGGACGTTTCCTGGAGTATATAGAAGAATTGAATATTAACACGGATTCCGTAGCGAAGTTTTACCTCGAGGCAGTAAAGTATTCCAACGGGATGGTGTGAAAGATCGTACTCTGTCGAAGAGAAGAGAAAAAAGTAGTGTTCAGGAACAGGATATATGCTTTATTTCATCAGCTTGATGGCGGCACGGATAATTCCGGTGGTGTCTAACTGATTATTTTTGAGGAGTATCTCCTGTGGTCCATGCTCAACAAACATGTCTGGATGGCCTAGAGAGCATGTCGCTATATTGTGAAGTCCGCGTCGGCTCAGGAGTTCGAGAACGCTGCTGCCGAAGCCGCCCTGTCTGCAGTTATCCTCCACAGTCAGAACTCGCCCGGTTTTTTCCGCCCAGGAGCAGATGAGGTCCGCATCAAGTGGTTTAACAAAGCGGGGATTTATTACGGCGGCACTGATGCCGACTTTCTTAAGACCCGGCAAAGCTTCCAGAGCCGGATACACTCTGTTGCCAACGGGGAGGATGAGTATGTCGCTTCCTTCGCAGAGGAGTTCTCCTTTACCGATCTCAAGTTTTTCCGGATTCTCATTGAGTGCAGTACCCGGGCCGGAGCCGCGAGGATAGCGGATGGCTGTCGGGCCTTCATGTTGAATGGCTGTGAACAGCATGTTCTGCAGTTCCTGTTCATCCTTTGGAGCCATCAATACTATATTAGGAATAAAACGAAGGTAGGAAATATCGAAGACGCCGTGATGAGTAGAGCCATCGTCACCAACGACTCCTGCCCGATCAATAGCCAAAGTTACCGGGAGATTTGGTAGGCAGATGTCATGGATGATCTGGTCGAGGGATCGTTGAAAAAACGATGAGTAAATGGCGACCACAGGATGGAGACCCTCAGTTGCCAGCCCGGCTGCAAAGGTAACAGCGTGTTGTTCCGCTATGCCGACATCGAAAAAGCGCTCAGGATACAATCTGGCAAATTCAGAAAGACCTGTTCCGGCCACCATAGCCGCGGAGATAGCGGCTATGCGTTTATCAGTAGCGGCTAACTGTACCATGGTTCTGCCGAATACTTCGGTGTAGCTCATGCTCGATGCTGATTTTAACGGTTCACCGCTTTCGATATCGAAAGGGCCAAGGCCATGATAAATTCCAGGGTTTTTTTCCGCCGGTGGATAGCCTTTTCCTTTGGTTGTCAGGACATGGATCAGTACCGGGCCGGAAATATTGTCACGTACAGTTTCAAAGGCCTCAATGAGATCAACAAGCTGATGCCCTGGGATTGGACCGATGTAGTCAAACTTGAAAGCTTCGAACAACATGCCGGGAGTGAAAAAACTCTTAAAGCTTTCCTCGCTTTTTTTCAGAACGTTGAGAATATTTTCACCAACATTCGAAAGCGCCTGTAATCGTTCTTCCAGATGATTTTTTACGCGTCGCATGGTGCGTCCACTCAATTTGCGACTGAGAAAGCTGGATATGGCTCCGACATTGGGGGAAATGGACATTTCGTTATCATTAAGAATAACGATCAGATTTTTATTGAGGTCGCCGGCATGATTCAATGCCTCAAAAGCCATTCCTGAGGTCATGGAGCCGTCTCCAATGACGGCGATTGCTCTGTTGGTGCAGGCTTTGAGATCTTTTGCCATGGTCATGCCAAGAGCAGCCGAGATGGAAGTGGCTGCATGGCCGGTTTCAAAGGCATCGTATTCGCTTTCATCTTTTTTAGGAAAGCCGCTCAATCCTTTATACTGCCGCAGGGTATGGAAATCGTTTTGCCGACCGGTAATGAGCTTGTGCGCATAACTTTGATGGCCGACATCCCAAATCAGTTTATCATCGGGGGTGTTGAAGACATGGTGCAAGGCCAGGGTCAGCTCTACAACACCAAGGCTTGGAGCGAGGTGACCGCCGTTTTTTGCCACAGTTGTAATGATTCTCCGGCGAATTTCTTCTGCAAGGCTGTTGAGCTGTTCGATGGAAAGATCTCTGATATCTTTCGGAGAATGTATGTCCTGAAGCGCTATTGTTTTAGGCCCTGTTGTTTCTGGGTAAAGCATTCTGAAAAATCACCTTGTTAATTGCCGATCAAAAAGACCAATTTTCGCCTGTTATGTATAGCTATAAGATTGATTGAGTGATATTGAAAGTAAAAAATCACATCAAGAGGCTTCTGCCATAGCCTGGTCCGCTTGTTGTTAGTTGCCTTTTGCGGCAGCGGGACTTTGCATAGGGGAATCGACTTATCACTGAATACTTCTGATTATGCTGCTAGCCCCCATATTTCATGAAAAAGCAAGTTTTTTTATATTGAAAAAAATTTTATTAATGCAGATATTCTTTGGTTTGAGCTGGGAACAGTTTGTACTTAGAACAGCTGCCAGCAAGCTAACCTATTTTTCACCCTTCGGGCGTGCCTGCTGAGCCCATACTCTTCGTTATCAAGGGCTTGCGGTAGAGTATTGCAGCTGCACCCTTGATGCCTCGATTATGAACTCAGCAAGCACGTGAAATATTGCGGCTAGTATGAACGCGTATTGATATACCGGGCCAGTGCGCGCAGTGGTTCTGCCGTGTCACCGAATTGCGCCAGTGCTTCAATTGCCTGCTCTGTTGCCTGTTGAGCCTTCACCCTGGTTTCTTCGATGCCGAAAAAGTCAGGATAGGTGGCTTTGCCGAGAAGCTTATCACTGCCGGCTTTTTTACCTAGTTTTTCTGTTGTGGAGGTGGCATTGAGAAGGTCATCAATTATCTGAAAAGCCAGTCCTATTTTGTTACCAT
>JAZBNU010000222.1:0-17781 GCA_036350815.1 Desulfopila sp. | reverse complement strand
CAACACGAGTGACAAGCTGGTCATATGTCGGTTTCTCTGTCATATAGGTACCTCTGTAATCACCTTGGTATTTTGCTGAAATTGTGCTGATTTCAAAAAACTGGATGCTACTCCAATGCGTTCAGGTGATATCTTTTATGTGAAAGAATACACAATATTCAGTAAAGCCCAGATGATCTCACCGAGTCCGGTATCTCACTTCGCCTGCCTGCGGCTTTGCCGAAACAAGTTTCATAGACCATAATGGCTCATCGCCTGGTGAGGACTCAGGCTGGGTATGTGTTGTGCAGTAATATCGTCTCCAGAACGTAAGATCCTGCGTGAATGTTATGACATTTTTTCCTGTGTCCCGGGAGAAATTGCCAATTCAGGAGAATGTGGTGTGAACGATATTCTTAATAATTTGTATCATAAAAGACCATTGGTTAACAATATAAAAGAGCATTTGGATTTTTGTGGAGATGGTTTGAGTGCTTGTGCCCGTGATCATAAACAATTCAAGTCAACAAAACTATACAGTAACTTTATTACGTGAGATTTGCGTTGGCGGTAGAGTCTGTGTTATGCTGACATGGCTCAGATTTCTCTGTGGCTATCAGTTTGCTTTATATGACAGTAATGAACTTTAACGGGGTAGGGCATGAGTACCTAAGGAGGTTGCAGCGTGGAGAGAGATAAGAAAGTACTGTTTGCGTTTCGTGGTGATCCCATGTGCTTTATTCATGTATTACTCAATGGCATCGATTTGCATGAACGCGGTCTGCTGGGGCATATAGTGATAGAAGGAGACGCTGTCAAACTGTTGCCGGAAATGGCAAAGCCGGATCATTTTCTCTTTTCACTCTACCAGAAAGCCAGAAATCTTGAGATCATCTTGGGCGCCTGCAGAGCATGCTCTAATAAACTCAAGGTTGCCGATGCAATTGAAAATGAGGGAATCCCTTTAATCGGTGATATGGCGGGACATCCGGCTATGGGCGCCTATATTGCGCAGGGGTATGATATTATAACGTTTTGAATCCTGCTTAACCCTGAAATCCAGTATCGCAACCTTCAGAGGGCAGGGTTACTCTTTTCTTGGTTGATTATAGCCTGGAAGGCTACCGTCAGCTTTAGTGGACAGGGTTGTGGTGTCCAGTGAAAAGGGTAGTGCCCTCAAAGGCTTGCTGATTCTCAGGGGGAGTCCGATTTTGAATCGTCGTGGGGGCGTCAGGTATGATCCGTCTTTCCGATTGCTCTCCTTGTGTCGCAGGAATTACTGCTACTCTTCTTCCCCTTGTCAATGTGTTCACCGGACGTGCGTCGTAATCCGGGCTATGCAATTGCACTGCGGATTTCAAAGACAGGATCATTGGAACAGGTCGGCAAATTCTCCGTATCCCTCTTCTGTCAGGGAATCTACAGGAATGAATCGCAAGGCAGCAGAGTTGATGCAATACCTTAGACCTGTTGGGGCGGGTCCGTCGTTGAAGACATGGCCGAGATGGGAGTCGGCCTTTTTGCTTCGTACTTCTGTTCTACTCATGAGCCAGCTGTTGTCGGTTCGTTCGACAATATTTTCCGGCAGCAATGGTTTGGTGAAACTGGGCCAGCCCGTTTTGGAGTCATATTTGTCCAGCGAACTGAAAAGTGGCTCATCTGATACAATATCTACATAAATTCCCGCTTCTTTATTGTCCCAATACAGATTGTCGAAGGGTGGTTCGGTGCCGTCTTCCTGAGTTACTTTATACTGCAGTGGTGTAAGTTTTTCTTTAAGGTTCACTGATTGAGTCTGCTCATTCATGATGGTCTTTCCTTTTGGCCAATGTTTTTCTAAAAATGTATCACGGCCTGATCCGGAACGGTAAAAGGCGTAACGGAGAGGATTCTTCTTGTAATAATCCTGGTGGTAATCTTCTGCAGGCCAGAATTTTTGCGCTGGTTTAATCGGTGTTACAATAGGTTTTTGAAAAATTGAACTCTTTTCTACAATGGTTTTTGACTTTTCAGCTATTTCTTTCTGACGATCATCGTAATAAAAGATTGCACTGCTGTATTCGTGACCCCGGTCGACAAACTGACCGCCGCTGTCCGTCGGGTCAATTTGACGCCAGAAGATATCGAGGAGACGACTGTAGGTGATTTTCTGAGGATTAAATGTTATTTCAACAACTTCTATGTGTCCGCCTTTACCGTAGTTCTGGTAGGTGGGATTTGAGGTTGTTCCTCCTGAATACCCCGAAATTACAGAGAGAACACCGTCTTCCTGCTCGAATGGCTTTTCCATGCACCAAAAACAGCCGCCAGCAAAAAGAGCTTTCTGTATTTCCTGAGGATCCGGTTGTTCTGTCGCTTCAGTGCCGCTGCCTCTCGTGAGGATGAGGATTGTGAGGGAAAGGATTGCAAAACACGAAATGAGGGGTCGAATATAGCTCTTCATCATAATCACCTACTTTGAGAGGTCTTTTCGTTCTTTATGTTTTTACAGATCAAATTATCCAGGATGAACATTCCGATTATCCCGCTTTTCCAAGTACTGAAGAAACGATAATCATTCTTAGTGTAAAAAGTATTTGATTTGTTCCGTGCAAAAGGGAAGACTGATGGCGTTTTCGCTTCTGCGGGAATATTTTCGGGTATTGACGCCCCTTGATGCTCACGGTCTTTACATAAAAGAGAAAACGTATCTAGCTGGCGTTGTCTTTGCCATCGCAAACTGATGGTGCAGTATGATTGTCAGATAGAAAGCAAAGTGGCATGAAAAATGAAACAGGTTGAGCAGGCTTTCAGAATACGCCTGGTAGGAAAATATTTAAATTTTTAAGGTATTGAATTCCTGCTATTCTTTGTGTTTTTCTACCATATGTTGTAGATAGCGCTTGAGCGCACCACAAATGTAGTGTATAGATTTGCTTGTTGAAGGGGAAGGGACATCTGCTGTATTCACAGGTCAGCATTTGCATTGATTAGCAATTTATACATTCTTTTTTTGTGTTTGCAAAAGACTTTTGTGAACATTTCTGATGCGTCTCTGAAAAACAGTTGCGCGATTTCAGTTCCACGCTCTCCCGGAAAAGAATGCTTTACAGAATCGTTTAGAAAAGAGGAATTTCATGGCTCCTGACTTGACCAAACAGGTATTGACCAATACCGCAGAAACCGTACTTGCTAGAAGATATTATTTGAAGGATGCCGATGGCATTCCCGTTGAGACGTGGGAAACCCTCTGCCGCAGAGTTGCCACTGCGGTGGCAGAGGTAGACAGAGAGCGCGATGAATATGAAACATTGAAAGATGCTTTCTTTTCCATGATATATCATATGGATTTTTTGCCAAACTCACCATGCCTGATGAACGCGGGCACAGACCTGGGGCAGCTGTCGGCATGCTTTGTTCTGCCGGTGGAGGACTCCATGGACGGCATATTTACTGCAATCCGTAATGGTGCTCTGGTCCATAAAACAGGAGGAGGAACCGGTTATTCTTTTTCAAGGCTGCGTTCCAAGAATGCTTCTGTACGATCCACCCAGGGAGTTGCGTCGGGACCACTCTCCTTTGCAGCGGTTTTTGATGCCGCAACAGAAACAATCAAACAGGGCGGGAAAAGACGCGGGGCCAATATGGGCGTATTGCGTATTGACCACCCTGATATACTTGATTTTATTTCCGCCAAGGAAGATCAGGGAAAGTTTAATAATTTCAATTTCAGCGTGGCAATCACCGATGCGTTTATGCAGGCTGTGGAAGACAATGGGAAGTATGCATTAGTTGAACCTTCCACAGGAAATATGGTTGCTGAACTGAACGCGCGGGAAATTTTTGAAAAGATAATCGACCTGGCTTGGCATAATGGGGAACCCGGTGTTCTCTTTATTGATGCGGCCAACAGGGCGAATATGACGCCTCAGCTGGGAGAGTTTGAGGCGACTAACCCTTGCGGTGAGCAGTGGCTGCTCCCATATGAAAGCTGCAACCTTGGTTCCGTCAATCTTGCCAAGTTTGTCAAGGACGGCGAGATTGATTATGACAGGCTGCAGGCTACCGTCAGCACAGCAACAACTTTCCTTGACAACGTCATTGACTGCAACCGCTTTCCCATCAAAGAAATCGAGGAAATGACCTTGAAGACGAGAAAGATCGGTCTGGGGATTATGGGAATGCACGATATGCTTATTCAGCTTTCCATCCCCTATGGCAGTGAGCAGGGCCGAGAGTTGTGTGCTCATGTTATGAAGTTTATCAGGGAGGCCTCTGAAAAAAGATCTCGTGAGCTTGCTGAAGAAAAGGGACCTTTTCCTGCCTATGATTCTGCGATAAACGACTACCCTCCTCGTCGTAATGCGGCATTGACTTCAATCCAGCCCACCGGGACAGTTTCCATGATTGCGGACTGCGCTTCTGGATGTGAGCCCTATTATTCCATCGTGATGGTAAAAAACGTAATGGACGGTGATAGGCTGATTCTTGTGAATAAATATTTTGAGTCAGTGGCTCGAGCAGAAGGATTTTATTCCGAGGATTTGATGAGTAAAGTTGCGGACAGCGGCACTGTCGTTGGTCATCCCGACATTCCGGAAAAATGGCAGGAGATCTTTCGGACGGCGCAGGATATTCACCCGGAAGACCATATTCTCATGCAGGGTATTTTGCAGCGAAGTGGTGTAGACAGTTCGATTTCCAAAACCATCAACCTTCCAAATTCAGCTACCCGAGAAGAAGTAAAACTTGCCTATCTGATGGGATATCGTTCCGGCTGCAAAGGTTTGACTGTGTACCGCGACGGTTCGCGCGATTCCCAGGTTCTCAATATACGAGACAAGGAAAATACTGATGAGAAGACAATGCTGGTCTGCACGGGAGGACCCTGCAAACGCAATCTGCCGGATACGCTGGATGCGAAACGTTACCGTCTCAAAGATCAGGATCAGAAATCTGTATATATCATTGTCTGTTTTGATGAAACCGAGCAGCCTATGGAGGTGTTCGCAAAATTCCCTTTTGATAACAGAATAGACCTGAAGGACAAATCAACCATGTGGACAACCACTTGCCGTCTGGTTTCCCTGGCTTTACGCTTTAATGTTCCGATGGATGAAATTATTAAGCAGCTCGACCGTTCCAGCGGTCATATGCACGACCTTCCCGCTCAGTTATCCAAGCTTTTTAAATCCTTTATGGCTGGAACCCAGCATGGTTTTGCCTCAATCTGTCCCGAGTGTGCTGGTGCTCTGGTGTTTGAAGAAGGGTGTGAAACGTGCCACGACTGCGGTTACAGCAAATGTTCGTAGGTAGATGGTTAGATTGGGGAGGATGGAAACAATGAAAATAGGACGAAATGACGGTTGTCCCTGTGGCAGTGGTCGGAAATATAAGCGGTGCTGCGCCGATAAGCCTCTTGCTCGGCAGAAGCGGGTTCAATCTGATGCTGCCCAGGAAAAAGTTACGCTCACTGGCGCTATTCAGCGTTTTCAGAAAATGGCTGCTGAAAACCTTGAGATGATGCAGCAGGTCGGCGTCTTTCTGCTGTATTGTGACAAAATGGGTGATGCCTGGGTACTTGAAATAACAGATTCCGACTGTGTCCAGATAGCATCCTCCGGCAAACCGCTGGAAGTGCCGTTGGAAGAAAATGATGAAACCATCGTGGTAGATTGGAGCCATTCCTTTCTCTTCCACAACCGGCAGCTACAGATAACGTCCTACAGAGATAAATCCAAAGAGATACTTCATGGGGCTCCTGTCCAGCAGCTTTTTGCAGCACGGCGGAAAATTTTGAAAAGACTTCCTCCGGAACTGCTGCAGAAAGTGCATTTGGAATAATGGGACAGAAGGCCAACGTCAGTTCTGCTTTTGCCAGGGTTCCGCTGGTTGTAAGGACGATACCCATGGTAGCGGTCATGGCGGTAATTTTTTCTCTGTCGCATCAGCCTGCAGAGCGGTTGGATATACCTGATATTCCTTTTGTGGACAAGGTAGGTCATTTTTTGCTGTATACGCTGCTTGCTCTTGCCGTACTTTTAGTTCCCAGTCGAGATCTTCGCTTGAAGCAGCCGAAGGCGGTTGCCGGCCTCACGTTCTTGTTGTGCCTCTTATATGGTATTGGTGACGAGTTTCATCAATCTTTCATTCCAGGACGACATGCCGGCAGTGCCGATGTGGTCGCCGATGCCTGTGGAGCTGCTTTTGTCTGTTTTTTCTGGCTGCTCACGCGCGCGGCTTCGCAAAAAAAATACTCTGCTGATGAATAAACCTCAGCCTCAGCCATCTTTACCCGGGCGACTGCTGTCTTTCACAGTGTTTGTGAAGAGAAACCTGTCGCCCGGTTTCTTTTTTGGAGAAAAACTCCACTAACGAGCATGAGGCTGAATACGATTTTCCTCAGAGTATCAGCGTCGTTGCAGTGGCCAGGGCCGTTTATTTTTGTCGTTACTTGCGGAGCAGCCTGGCCATTTCTTTAGCAAAGTAGGTGATAATAATGTCCGCGCCAGCCCGTCGAATAGAGAGAAGTGTCTCCTGCATTACTTTTTCGCCATCAATCCATCCCTTTTGCGCTGCAGCTTTGATCATGGCGTACTCACCGCTGACATGGTAGGCGGCTACGGGAAGATCAAACTCTTCTCTGAGAGCGGCAATGATATCGAGATAGGCAAGCGCCGGCTTTACCATGAGGATATCTGCGCCTTCATCAACGTCTAATGTCGCTTCACGAAGGGCCTCTCTGCTGTTCGCCGGATCCATCTGATAGCTGCGCCGGTCGCCGAAACGTGGGGCACAGTCGGCGGCATCACGAAAAGGACCATAGAACGAAGAGGCGTATTTTACTGCGTAGGACATGATAGGGATCGTGTCGAAATTGTTTTCATCGAGGACACCGCGGATCTCTGCAATACGGCCGTCCATCATGTCGGATGGTGCGACCATGTCTGCTCCTGCCTGGGCATGTGAAAGAGCTGTTTTTGCAAGAATTTCGATGGTGGCGTCATTGTCTATTTCATTGCCTATAATGCAGCCGCAATGGCCATGGTCGGTGTATTCGCACAGGCAGACATCGGTGATTACCATCAGTTTGGGTGCCTTGTTTTTTAATTCCTGAATAGCTCTTTGGATAATTCCGTTTTTGGCGTGGGCCTGCGAGCCCATGGCATCCTTTTTTTCCGGAAGACCGAAGAGAAGAACTGCGTTGATACCAAGGGCGAGGCACTCCTTTGCCTCACCGGCAAGTTGATCAACAGAGATTCGGAAGACACCGGGCATCGAGGGAATTTCCTCCCGAATGTTTTTACCGGGCATGACAAAGAGTGGGTAAATCAGTTGTGCCGAAAGGAGATGTGTTTCACGAATAAGAGATCGGAATGTTTCATTTTTTCGCAAACGGCGGGGACGATAATCTGGAAAAACCATGTTTTTTCTCCTTAGGAATTTCAAAGAGTTGTAAACTTTTGGAAGTTACTGGATAATATTAAGGCTTTTAAGCTTCTTGTGAAGATGGCTTCTTTCCAGGCCGACTCTTTCGGCGGTTTTGGAAATATTCCCTTCATTCTCTTCGAGTTTGAGGCTGAGATATTCTCGCTCAAATGATCTTTTGGCATCTTTAAAGTCGGCAGCATGATAGGGAAGGCGCAGGTCGTCGCTGGTGTGTCCGGAAATCAGAGTATTTGCAGATCCCAGGAATGCTTGAATATGATGGGCGGTAACGACCTGCTCAGGGCACATGATTGCCAGTCTTTCAATGAAATTTCGTAACTCTCTGACGTTCCCGGGCCAGTGGTGCTTCATCATCTCTCTGTAGGCGCTTTCGTCAAAAGTTTTGCGTACCAGCCCTTTGCTGATGAGATTTTCCATCAGGTCATGCACCAGCAGAGGGATATCTTCAAGACGTTCATGCAGAGGCGGGACATGAATGGGAACGACATTCAAGCGATAAAAAAGATCAGCACGGAAATTACCTGCCTGTATTTCTTCTTCAAGATTTTTGTTGGTGGCAGCGAGGACTCGGACATTGACACTGATGGTTCTGTCGCCTCCGACTCTTTCAAACTTCTGCTCCTGCAGGATCCGCAAGGTTTTTGCCTGAGTTTTGAGGCTCATGTCGCCTATTTCATCGAGAAAGAGAATCCCACCGTCAGCCTGGTCAAATTTGCCGCGTTTATTCGTGTTAGCACCTGTGAAAGAACCTTTCACATGTCCAAACAGCACTGATTCTATAAGCTCTTCAGGTATTGCGGCGCAGTTCACTTCAACCATGGGGCGATCACTTGATGAGGAAAGACTATGGATAGCCTGTGCAACAAGTTCCTTCCCGGTGCCATGGTCTCCCCGAATGAGAACCCAGGCGTCTGAGGGAGCTACCATTTCGATCTGGTTGCGCAGGGCGACAATTGAAGAAGAATTGCCGGTCAATCTGCTTTTCTTGAGAGTGTTTTCCCGCAGCAGCTGGTTTTCGTGTTCAAGCCTGGCAAAGCGCAGCCCGTTTGTAATGGAAAGAACAACCTTGTCGTAGGATAACGGCTTCTCGATAAAATCATACGCCCCTTTACGTGTCGCTTTTACGGCGGTTTCTATGCTGGCGTGCCCAGAGATCATGATTATGGGAATATCGGATATTTTCCGTATCTCTTCCAGTGCTGTCAGGCCATCCATATTATCGCCTAGCCAGATATCAAGGAGGGCAAGGTCAACCTTTTTCTCCTCGATAAGAGGGATCCCCTCTTCAGCAGAAGAGACTCCGAAAGCGAGAAAACCCTCATCTTCTAAAATTCCTCCCAGCGACTGCTGAATGGATATTTCATCGTCAATTATGAGAATTCTATTACTGTTCATCTATCACGCCATCATCTTTTGAATGTATCGTAGAGTATGTGCTTCATGGATAAAAAGCCGGCCAAGTTTTAAGAATATAGGCAGAAGAGAATCTCAGCCCGGGCGGTGTTTCTCATAAACGCTTCGCCTCGAGAGAACAGTTAGTCGATAGCCGTTGTAATGTCGTCGTTTTTGTGCAACTGGAGAGGTAATTCAATAGTAAATATTGACCCCCGCGGTTGGTTATCCATCACACGAATGTATCCGCCATGATCTGCGACTATGGTTGAAACAATGGCGAGGCCGAGACCTGTGCCTGATTTTTTCGTGGAGAAATATGGTTCAAAGAGTCTGCCTTTGTCTTCAGGAGTCGTCCCCGGTCCATCATCGCACACGCGGATGAAAACACTTTCCTCGTCGTGTATCAGCTCAATATCAATATTACCGCCTTCGCTTACAACTGCAACAGCATTATCAAGAAGATTGATTACGCATCGCTTGATCTGCTCAGGATCAAAGGAGAACAATGGCAGGGCAGTTTTTGCATGACAGTGAAAATGAATATGCTTATGAGCCTCTTTGTATAAAAAGAGAGTCTCGTTTATCAGTTTTTCAAGATTTCCTTGAGATTTCTGAATCTTGGGCATCCTGGCAAATTGAGAAAATTCACTGACAAGGCGTTTGAGTTCGTCCACTTGGTTTATAATGGTTGCGGTGCATTGATCAAAAATCTTGTCTCCATCTTCAAGAATATCAGGATAACGCCTTCGCAATCTCTGAGCGGACAGCTGAATAGGAGTGAGAGGGTTCTTGATTTCATGGGCGATTCGTCGTGCTACTTCGCGCCATGCCGCCATCCGTTGCATTTTTTCGATTTTGGTGAGGTCGTCGAACATCAAAACGTACCCGATTGGAGTGTTTTCATCATCTTCCAGGCGAGTGAAGTTGATCAGCAGTGAGTAGGTTTTTCGAAGCACGTTTATACGGAGATGCTCCTCTATAGTACTTTTTTTAGAAATTTGCAGCTTTTCAAGGAATCCACGTATGATTGCGGCATGCTGATCCTGCAGTGTGTCCTGAAACCGTTTGTTGATATAGTAGTTTTTGTCGATATTGAGGAGGTTTTCGGCAAAACGGTTGATGGTGGTAATGCGGCCTTCTTCATCCAGCGAGATGACTCCAGCGGAAACATTCTGCAATATAATCTCGGTGTATCTGCGTCGCTGCTCCGATTCCTGGGAGCTCGAATGCAGGGCCGTAAGAGTTTCAGCAAGCTTTTTGTTGCTGTTGCTCAGATTAACTGTCATCTTATTAAACGCGTCAATCAGCAGCCCTATTTCATCGTCTGTTTTCCCTTCGATCACAAACTCCAGATCGCCTTCTGCAATTCTTTTGGTTGCCTCTGCAAGTTTAGCGACCGGTTCTGTGATTCCTTTTGAAATATAGAAGCCGAACCAGACTGCACCAAAAATAATCAGCATAGTCACGATGAGAAGAACAACCAAAAGCCAGAATTTGAATGGCTCTTTCATGTATTTCAGCTGTCTATATCCTTCTATTCCCTGAGAGATGACTTCCATTCCGGCAAGCTGTTCATTATCGACAAGCAGTGTTGTGATGAGGATGCTCCTGCGATGATCTTCACCTAGAAAGGAAAGGGTAATATGGCGAATGAGATCACCCTGGAGTGTTTCCTGAATAAGAGTTTGCCCTGTTTGGCTTTCTTCAAGCCTCTGTATGGTGTTGACTGGAATGTTAGGTAACTTAATGCCTTCCAATCGTTCAGAGGCAGATGAAATGACAAAACTGCCGTCTTCTGCAGTAAGGATAAGACTGTCAGGCCCGTAGCCGGTTTGATAGTCGAGGATGTGCTGCAGTTCTGCTGCTCCGGAGTCTGGATCATTACTGAAAGGTGCTTCTTCCAGTCTTGAGCTGATATTAATGCCGAGCCGTGTTGCTCTGTCTTCGGTATCCTGTAAAAATGCCTGGGCAAGTTTGAGAGATTCCTGCAATGATTTTTCCACGCTGGCATTAAACCAGTAATCCATGCTGGTGGAGACAAATTGCAGGGCGACAAAAAAGAGAAGAATTGTTGGAATGAGAGAGAGAGATAAAAAAGAGATTACCAGCTTTGTTTTCAGCTTGGTGTTAAGAAGATTTTTTCTGCTTTCAATAAAAAGTTCTGCCAGGTTGCGCAGGACCAGGAAAAGGACCAGAAGAACCAGCAGGACATTGACATTGATAAGGACAAAAATCAGGGTATTTGAGTTGACCGGAATGGTAATATCATGGTCGAACAGAAGTGACTGGAACCAGACAAAAATCGGAATCAGACAGAGACAAAATAATATAACAAAGCGGGTTAGCTTTTTCTTCCTGCGCTTTTGTTCCATAAGGCCCATGGTATCACCCAGAAGAATCTGAGGGAGATGGTCGTTTGGCCTGTTTGGAGAGGACTTTTTTGCCATTACTCTGCTTACAGTTTAAAGGTGATGCTGTGCCATTTAGTTTTAACATCCCACCAGGAAATAAAAGGGACCACCGTGTGTAATCCCATGGGAAGTGTTTTTTTATAAAGCTCTGCGCGAATCCGTACCGTATAGGATGTGTCTGGGTGTAATTTCGTCAGCTCAACAATTTTTAAGCCATTAATCTCATTAATGGCTTTTTGGGCCTCATCTACTTTTTCGAAGGTGAAAAAACGTTTCCCACTTTCTTCCAATTCAACTTTGTATGTCTCCTTCAGAGTGTCGTAACCAATGACATGTCTGATTTCAATTGTTGAGATCCGGTCATCATTGCGGTTTTTTCCGGTAGGAAAAAGTTCTATGAAAAAGGAAAAATGGATAGGGATACCGCTATGCAGCCCCTGCAGCATCTCATGAGTGAAAGCATCTTCCAGCATGGCGAAGAGAAGAAGGTGGCTGTTCGAACTGGTTACCGTAATGTTTGAAAACGCTGGTTCTGCGAGTTTTTTGGGAACAGAGACTGCGTTCTGAACTGTAGCACAGAACAATAGGAGGATAAAAAAGAGGAGCGGCAACGCCTTCTTCATGATTTGCTTACCAGACAGTTTAAGGGATGACGGAGCATTGAAACCCACTGCTGTACGCTCCCGTTATTAAATGTATCCGCGTTTGAGAAATGGGCTTGACGCGAGAGCATACCTTACCTGAAATTACATAAATTGTCCAACCTTGCAAGTCGAGGAAGAACTGTGCCAAAATCGGCAGGCCCGACGGTTATACTATCATGGAGTTTGCGGTGAGGCATGGGGCGTATAAGTTGAAATGCTGTGTCCACTCTCCATCTGTTGCAGGTCATAGGACCACAAGGCATGGAGATAGAATGAAACGACCCATTCTCTCCTGCGAGACACTGCAGGAGAAATATGAACACTCTTCTTTTGTCTTGACAGAAACGATGTCGTGGTGTATTATGTGCATATGCAAAGAATTGTCTTGCTGCTACTTCATTACAATTATACATGTTTTCTGAGTTTTGAGGAAGAAAATAATGAGATTGCAATACCTGCGAAAGCATGTGGAGGGCTGGATGCTGAAAAGTCGAGGCATTTTTGCCAATGTGGTGTCTCCACTGTTGCAGGACATCTCCCCCATGAAATGACAATACAGACATACGAACCATTGTAAATGAAGGTCATGAAGCCGGTGAGTATGTGGTTCGTATCACTCTTCTACAGCAGGCCGTTGTGGGGGAAACTGATGTAGCGGTTTAGGCAAGAGACAGATGCAGGGACTTACCCAGGCCGGAAGAGGTGTATATTTTGCCAATCAGGCGCAGTTTTCCTATGTGAAAAGTGTATTCGCCAATATGGCGAAAAACACGCTTGTAAAATGGACCCTGAGCAGGTATGCCGGAGTTCCGGGAACGGTAACCACGAAGTGGTCTGTATATACTTGCGTCATGAGTTACCTGAGGTTGTGCAAGAAAATGGAGGGATAGTTCTTGCGGGGCTTGCAAAGAGATAGGGTTCTGTGATATATACCGCTATTGGTACGACAATGTGGTTATTCAACAAAGGCTCCCCTGGGGTATATCTAAAAGTGCTGGAGAGATTTTCATATCCTCGCGAGTTGTCTGTAAGTGTTTTTTAACTCTGTTTTTTTGTCCTGGGCGAATAAGGACAGAGAAAACGCTCACTTTATTATAATGGAAAAGAATGTCACCAAGACCAAAAAAAGAAAGGCGGTGTGAGGGCAATTTCTGCGGCATGGCGTTTAAACCGACGGGTACGCCACTGCATGAGCTGAGGCAGATCGAGCTGCATCTTGATGAACTGGAAGTCTTGCGCCTGTGCGACCGGGAAAACTTGACCCAGGAAGAAGCAGGTGTGCGTATGGGAGTTTCCCGAGGCACTATACAGCGGATTATTACAGTTGCTCGTCGCAAAGTTGCTGCTGCACTAACGGAAGGAGCCGCTTTGATCTTTGTTCGAGACGAAGAAGAGTAAGGCATTATTCGTAAAAAGCAGATGAAATCCAGCAGTTTGTCACTTCGCCTGTTGTTCACGAAAGAATCGTGCTATACAATTTCACGTGTCTTGTGAAAATCGATCTCAGGCCATTTTTCCATAAAAAAGTTCAACATCCACTCATTCTGCGCAAGATAGGTGAGAAACCCTTCTGAATCCTGCGCCAGAGCGCTTTGGTTCTTTGCTTCAAACTGAGCCAGCTTCTTTTTGTCCTTACAGCTTACCCAACGGGCTGCCTGATAGTTCACAGGTTCATATATTGCTTCAACACCGTATTCATTTTTGAGTCTGGCGATGGTTACTTCAAACTGGAGAACACCCACAGCTCCCATGATATAGTCTGAACCAATCAGGGGTCTGAAAACCTGAACCGCTCCTTCTTCAGCAAGCTGAATGAGTCCTTTTTGCAGTTGCTTCATCTTGAGAGGGTTTTTTAGAATAACCCTGCGAAAATGTTCGGGAGCAAAGTTAGGAATTCCGGTAAATTTCAACTCTTCTTTAGGGGTAAATGTATCTCCTATTTTTATGGTACCGTGGTTGTGCAGGCCAATGATATCACCCGGCCACGCCTCTTCCACGTTGGTGCGATCCTGTGCCATGAATATTGTTGCATTCGCCAGGGCGATTTCTTTGCCGATGCGATGGTGCTTTACTTTCATCCCTCTGGTGAATTTACCGGAGCATACGCGTAAAAAGGCTATTCTGTCACGATGCGCCGGATTCATGTTGGCCTGAATCTTAAAAACGAAGCCGGAAAAACTGTCTTCGTGAGGGTCGACATGACGGGTAACAGTCTGCCTGGGACCCGGAGGAGGGGCCATTTCTACAAACCCGTTCAGTAGCTCCTGCACGCCGAAGTTATTGATCGCGCTTCCAAAGAATACCGGTGTCTGGCTGGATTTGAGGTAATGCGCATATTCAAAAGGATTCGCGGCTCCTGCTAGAAGGTCTATGTCTTCGCGTAATTCATCTGCCTGGGGGCCAAGAATCTGATCGAGACGGTGGTCATCAAGATCGTTGATGGTTATGCCATCCTGCTCGCGCCATTCCTGGCCGGGTGTGAACAGATGAATCTGCCGACGCAGGATATTGTAAACCCCTTTGAAGCTCTTTCCCATGCCTATAGGCCAGGAAAGCGGTGCGCATTCTATCTGCAGTTTTTCTTCGATGTCGGCGATGATATCGAGTGGTGACAGTCCTTCACGGTCGAGTTTGTTGATAAAAGTGATTAGCGGAGTATTCCTCATGCGACATACTTCCATCAGCTTTTCCGTTTGTGTTTCCACACCTTTGGCGTTGTCGATTACCATAATGGCAGAATCGACAGCGGTCAGAACCCGATATGTGTCCTCGGAAAAGTCTTGGTGCCCCGGGGTATCCAGAAGATTGATTTCAAAGTCACGATAGGTGAATTTCATCACCGAGGTGGTGACGGATATACCACGTTCCTGCTCAATCGCCATCCAGTCACTGGTTGCCTTGCGCTCATTTTTTTTTGACTTGACTGCCCCGGCCAGGTTGATTGCCCCTCCATAGAGGAGCAGCTTCTCAGTGAGAGTTGTTTTGCCGGCGTCAGGATGGCTGATGATGCCGAAGGTTTTCCTTCTTGCTATTTCCTGCTCTAATCGTTTACTCATGTGTCTCTATAGTATGCTCAGGTGGACTTCAATCTGTAAATAAACACTTTCCTTTCTTTATATGACTTATTATAAAGATGGTTTTGTGAAAACCGGAAGAAAAAGAGTCACCATAGGCTCTTTTTGCGAGAAAGCAAACATAAAACTGAGATTTTTTATGGAAAAAAGCAGATGTGTGCTGGTAACCGGAGGTTGTGGATTTATTGGCGCTAATTTCGTCAGACTTCTTCATCTGCGATTCCCTCAGTGGCGGATAGTCAATCTCGATAAGCTGACCTATGCCGGAAATCTTCAGAACCTGACGGAAGTGGAGGAGGGGGAGCGCTATCGTTTTGTGAAAGGGGATATCTGCGACGGCTCGGTGGTGGACACATTATTTACAGAAGAAATGTTTGATACGGTTGTCCACTTCGCCGCAGAGTCGCATGTTGATCGATCCATTACCGGACCTGCTGATTTTATCAGAACAAATATTGTAGGTACTTTCACTTTGTTGGAGGCTGCCAGAAAAAACTGGCTTAGTCAAAGCTGGAAAGGGCGTGACCCTCTTTTCCTCCACGTAAGTACTGATGAAGTCTATGGATCTCTAGGAGATAGCGGATATTTTTCAGAAACGACCCCTTATGACCCAAGATCCCCGTATTCTGCCTCCAAAGCATCTTCGGATCATCTGGTCAGCGCGTATTCTCATACCTATAACCTGCCGGTTATAATAACAAACTGTTCCAACAATTACGGACCATATCAGTTTCCCGAAAAGTTGATACCACTGGTTTTTCATAATTGTCTGCACGGCCGGGAATTGCCTGTTTATGGTGATGGAAAGAACATTCGCGACTGGCTCTATGTTCAAGACCATTGTGAAGCCATTATCACTGTGATTCAGCAGGGGAAACCCGGCAGTTGCTATAATATCGGCGGCAATAATGAGAAAGAAAATATTGAAATTGTGAACACTGTCTGCGATATCATGGATGAAAAACTTGGCCCCCTGCCTTCCGGGAAAACCAGACGTTCACTTATAACCTATGTGAAAGACAGACTGGGGCATGACAGAAGATATGCCATTGATGCCGGCAAGATTGAGAGAGAGCTGGGCTGGAGGCCTCGGGTCGGATTTGATAAAGGAATCAGAATGACAGTTGACTGGTATCTGACTCATCAGGAATGGGTGGCCGCAGTTGTCGATGGAACCTATGCCTTGTACTACCAGGAAATGTATGGAAACAAATAGTATGCAATATAAAGTTTGAGACATAAAATTATGCGAGTTACTCCAACAGCAATACATGATGTCCTGATAGCCGAGCCGAAGGTCTTTGGAGATGAACGCGGCTTTTTCTATGAAAGTTTTAACCAGCAGACCTGGCAGGAAATAACAGGCTTGCCAGGAAAATTTGTGCAGAGCAACCACTCCAGATCACTTCGCGGAGTGCTCCGTGGTATCCATTATCAGATAAGGCAGCCTCAAGGAAAACTGGTGCGCGTAGTCGTCGGCGAAGTATTCGACGTTGCTGTTGATTTGCGGCGAAGTTCGCCGACGTTCGGACAATGGGTTGGTGAATATATCAGCGCAGAGAACAAAAAGCAGATCTGGATACCAGAAGGCTTCGGTCATGGCTTTTTGGTGATGAGTGATGTCGCAGAAACCTTGTACAGAACAACGAACTATTATGCTCCGGAACATGAGCGCTGTATCCTTTGGAATGACCCGGATATTGCTGTTGACTGGCCAATTGAGGGCAAACCTCTTCTTTCCGGCAAAGATGTTGCCGGAAAGCTTTTGAAAGATGCTGATGTATATAGGTGATTTTTAGAATTCCTGTGATCCTGCATTGCGCAATCCCATCTTTCAAGGGATCTGACAAGCAGATGTGGGCGTGAAAGTTTGTTTTTCCATTCTCTTTAAAACGCGGTGGCAAAAATGCTTCTTGAAAATCTTTCTTATCCCGAAGTGGTGCAATATCTGCGTGATAAAGACACCATACTCGTTCCAGTGGGCTCCGTTGAACAGCATAGTGAATATGGAATTATCGGCACCGATTTTATCGCAGCTGAAGCTGTGGCGCGAGAAGCAGGGATGCAATTAGGCATACTTGTGGCACCGACAATTCATTATGGTGTATCCTGTCATCATATGGGTTTTGCCGGTAGTGCCTCTGTCTCGCCGGTAACTTTTGTCCACCTTATCACTGATATCTGCCTCTCCTTTGCTCATCATGGCTTTATGCGGATTATTTTCGTGAATGGCCATGGCGGAAACCGGAATGCTATCGCAACCGCCTTTCAGGAGGTGAAAATGCGGGGCGCTGCCGGTCAGTTCGCTCTTCTCTCCTGGTACGAAGGGTTGCAGGAGACTGCACTGATTGAGGAGCTTTTTCAGGGCGATGACGGCAGTCATGCTACTCCGTCAGAAATATCTTTGACCATGCTGTTGAGGCCGGAGGTTTTTGCCGGAAAGAAAACTGCTCCAGGCTCTCTGCAGAAAAAGGAATACTGTTGGCCTCTAACCAGAGAAGAGATGCGTTCTGTTTTTCCTGATGGACGAATGGGTTCAGCTTCGTGGCTCGCCAGTGCTGATAAGGGTGAACAGATAATGGCCCTTGCCGTGAGAACTCTTGTTGAAAAGATAGAGAAGCTCAGGGCCGTGGCGCTGGTGTAGGGTTTACCGCAAATTTTGTGTACATCACCGATAAGGTAAAGCGTGTTCCCTCTTCGAGGGAAATTCCTACGAAACGTCGAAAAAGGATCAATAGGCGAGAATCGATAGAATGGAACTGCCGTGTTTTCGTTCTATAACAACCCAGTTATACCACATCTCCAGGCGAAGTTTTTCCCAGGGGAGTTTATGGTGGTTCCAGTTGTCTT
>JAZBNU010000221.1:0-3084 GCA_036350815.1 Desulfopila sp. | reverse complement strand
TTTGAAATGGAGAGAGAGATGAAAAACGCACTATTCTATATTGCAACTGTGCTTATCTGGGGGTCGACCTGGATCGGTATTAAAATGCAGCTCGGAATTGTTGATCCGATGGTCTCCGTTGCCTATCGATTTTCCCTGGCTGCTCTCATTTTATTGACATATTGCTATTTTCGGGGCCTGCCCATGCGTTTTTCCGCTGCCCAGCGCGGGTATATGTTTCTCCAGGGACTGCTGCTGTTCGGCTTCAACTATCTTTTCTTTTATTACGCCGAACTGCACCTGACAAGCGGCCTTGCCGCTATTATCTTCTCGACGATACTGCTGATGAATATTTTCAACGGCGCTCTTTTTGACGGCCAACCCATTGAAAAACGGGTCCTTGCCGGCGGGGGACTGGGACTCATCGGTATCGTGCTGGTCTTCAGCCCTGAGATTTCGTCTTTTTCCTTGAGCCAGACGGCCATTGTCGGCATACTTCTCTGCACTCTGGCAACCCTGCTTGCCTCCCTTGGCAACATAACGTCTGCCCGCAATCAGAGAAATGGTTTACCGATACTGCAGACAAATGCCTTCGGCATGACCTACGGTGCCGCAGCAATGCTGCTTGCGGCTGTTTGTCTGGGAAAACCTTTTGTTGTCGACCTTTCGGCAACATACATTTCCTCACTGCTCTATCTTGCTGTTTTTGGTTCAATTATCGCCTTTGGCTGTTATCTCACACTTGTCGGCAGCATTGGTGCAGGCAGAGCAGCATATGCCACCCTTCTTTTTCCCATTGTCGCCCTCGGCATATCAACCATCTGGGAAGATTACACCTGGACACTTTCCTCAATTGCCGGTGTTCTTTTGATACTTTCCGGAAATGTGTATATTTTGAAAAAGAAACAGAGCATGAAATTCTCAAAAGCAGCATAGTCTGGTAAAAAACGTGTAATATTCTACGTGAATCCGTTCTTTCTTGAAAGATAATTCATAAAACCTCTCATCTCTTATGCTGACCCTCCATTGTGCCGCCTGTAAAAAGAAGCTCTGGCGATATGACAAGATCGGCCCTGGTGAAGTGTTACGCTGTCACAAGGACAGGATACAAAAAATGTATAACTGGCAGATGAGTGGACAGAAAATCCAGTGTCCATGTGGCAAGAATATCGGTATAGACAAGGGCTCTTTCTATAAGATGATCGCCAAAGCGTTTACCTACAAAGGGACAAAACGCAACTGATGTCCGCTTTGGTTGTAATGGAGCCGCAGAGAGGAGGAAAGACCAATAGAAAAGAAAAAGAGAAAAGAAAAGGGGTCAAGTCCGCCTTTGACCTTTTAGAAGTTTCTTCCCAACACCATCCATTACCTTTTGCAACTTTTTTCTCTGTTCTTCCTCACCTTTACCCTTACACTGCGCTACTCACCGTACTGTAATTTTCAATCCCGAAATATCGGCCTACGCAAGGGAGTATCTCCAGGAAATGGTGAAAGACCAGATAAATTACCATTTCCCGGGGTACATTTTCTGTTCCACGTTTCGAGGCGAAAATCTCTTCTTCATAAACTTGATAATATTCACATACAGCAGAAATAACACGACCAGTATCAGGAGCCAGCACCTTTGATTCCAAATTGAAAAAGCCTAAGTCAAAAGCGGACTTGACCCTTTTTCTTTTCTAAAACTCTCTTGACTGACTGGACAAGTGTTGTACAATTGTCTTAAATAATCAATTTCCTCAAGGACAAAGGGACAAAGGAGTACCATGGAACTTGTCATCGATACATCTGCATTGATAGCGGTGATCGTTGCTGAACCCGAACGGGAAGCAATTATCGAAATAACAAAAGGGAATACCCTGATTGGGCCAGGCTCAATACCATGGGAAATCGGCAATGCTTTTTCTGCGATGTTTAAGCAGAACAGGGTGTCAATGAAGGAAGCGGACAAGGGTATAAAGATATTCAATACGATTCCAATACGTTATATTGAAACGGATTTTTCTAAAATTTTGTATTTATCCAAAGAAAACGACATGTACGCCTATGATGCATATTTTCTTGACTGCGCGATACGGCATAAAGCACCTTTATTAACACTTGACAAAAAACTTCGAATAATTGCCGAAAATCTCAATATCCAAACTTTGGAGGTTTAAAATGCAGGTATATTCCTATTCAGAAGCCAGGCAAAAATTGGCAACAGTATTGAAGCAGGCTGAACGTAGTGGGAAAATTTTCATTCGTAGAAAAGATGGTAGAACGTTTGCCCTTACCCCGGAAACTATGGCTACATCTCCGCTTGATGTACCTTCAATAAAGGCCAAGATCACGACCAAAGAACTAGTTGATATCATTAGAGAAGAAAGAGAACGGCGGAAACTGTAGGTGAGGTGGGTGATAGGTATGGTGAGGTGATAGGTGATAGATAACCGCTTTTTAAGAAAGCCCTAACTTTTCCGAAAATTCATTTCAAGCTGTCGCGAACGTCAAGCAACCTATCCTTTTCCAACCGTATCAACTTCCCACACCTTTTTGATGCACTCGCGCCACATCAATTGTGGTATTCGCTTTGGCTTATAGTTTCTGACATCGATGATTTGGCTGTCTTCTGTGGTTCCACTCTCTCCTTCAGCCGCCTCTTTTTCCCTATCTTCCTGTTTCTTTCTGTCCCCGCGCATCCGGTTTGAATACCAGCCATAGATACGAACGAGTTGAAAATAAGGGTCTGGAATATGCTGCGTTATTGAGGCAATAAATTCCAGAGGAGAAAACACCTGGAAGTTTCTTTTGTTCTTCCCGTGCGACATCTCGGAGTCTGCGCTTACCTCGACCGATAAAAAACTGAAGAATCCCCTGTTTCATATTTCAGCTTTTCCAAAGAGAGGTATTGCGGATGATATACTGAGAGATGAGATGATAGGACATCGCTTTGTAAGCTCTCCCTAAATTTTTGCGCAAATTCCATCCAATCAGGCATCAATTCCCAACAACCTATCTTTTTTCAACCGTCCTCTCAAGCAATTTTGGCTGTTTCAACGTGTTACGCAACAGATTTATGATAAAAAGCTATATCCTCGCCCGATTCCAGCAAATTTTGAGCAG
>JAZBNU010000220.1:0-3616 GCA_036350815.1 Desulfopila sp. | reverse complement strand
TTCACATACCTGATTACCAGGCGGCGTAGCCAAGTGGCTAAGGCAGTGGTCTGCAAAACCATTATTCATCAGTTCGACTCTGATCGCCGCCTCCATTCATAAAACGGGCTGCAAACATCACAGTGTTTGCAGCCCGTTTTTTATATTTATTCCCTTACAACAGGGTTTATGTCTGGATAAACGGTGAAAAAAATTCTCCGGCATTTTCTGTTTGAGGAGAGTGTATAGCACTCTCCTGTGCCGGGTGCAATATTTTTCAGGGAAAATGGCTGCTCATCAGGATATATTTACACTTGAATACAACTATTTGTCTTCATCGAGAGGCACTTTCCATATTTCTTCAGCATACTGACGAATAGTTCTGTCGGTGGAGAATTTTCCCATTCTGGCCACATTGCGTATAGCCGTTTTCGTCCAGTTCTCTCTATCAAGAAAAGCCGTACCTACTCGTTCCTGACACTCCAGATACGCTTCGAAGTCAAGCATGACAAGATACTGATCGTGCGGATCAAGAAGAGAATCGACCAGCGGCTGAAAAAGCTGCCTGTTACCGCCACTGAAGGCACCATCACGAATAGATTCTATAACTGCCTTAATATCAGACCGGCGCTCACACACTTCGACAGGTGATCGGCTTGGGTTGAGTCTTTCGTATTCCGCCTCATCGGCATCCATACCGAAGATAAATATGTTTTCTTCCCCCACCTCTTCAAGTATCTCTATATTGGCACCGTCAAGGGTGCCAATAGTTAAAGCGCCGTTGAGGGAAAACTTCATATTTCCGGTTCCCGAAGCCTCAGTGCCGGCAGTAGAGATCTGCTCGGACAAATCCGCCGCAGGCATTATCAGCTCGGCCTGGCTGACGTTGTAGTTCGGGAGAAAAACCACTTTGAGTCTCTCTTTGATGCGGGGATCATGATTCACTACCTCGGCGATGGAAGTAATAAGCTTGATGATCAGCTTGGCCTTCCAATAGGTCGGTGCCGCTTTCCCTGCAAAAATGACAACACGGGGAGAAATTTCACTCTCCGGATGACGGATAATACGCTGGTAAAGGTGGATGACATGAAGAGCGCAAAGCAGCTGGCGTTTGTATTCATGGATACGTTTAACCTGCACGTCAAACATTGACTCCGGGTCCACGTCAATCCCGGTCCGCTCTTTAATATACTGGGCCAGGCGTTCTTTGTTGTGCAGCTTCACCTTTCTCCAGGACTGTCTGAAAGTATCCTCTTCTATGAATTCTTCAATGCCGCGCAATTGCTGCAGATCCGTAATCCACCCCTTACCGATACGGCTGCTGATCAGCGAGGACAGTTCGGGATTGCATTGCAGCAGCCATCGCCTTGGCGTAATACCGTTGGTTTTTGAATTGAATTTTCCCGGATAAAAATTGTGAAAATTCTTGAATATCCGCTCCTTGAGCAGTTTGGTGTGCAGTTCCGCAACCCCATTCACTGAATGACTGCCGATAATGGCAAGATGCGCCATGCGCACCTTTTTAACATGCCCCTCCTCAATAATAGACATATCACGAAGAAGATGGTTATCACCCGGATAGTGTTTTGCAATCAATTCGAGAAAACGTCGGTTGATCTCATAGATAATCTGCATGTGACGGGGCAGCACGTGCTCGACAAGCTCGACACTCCATTTTTCCAGAGCTTCCGGCATGAGAGTGTGATTCGTATAGGCAAATGTCCTGACCGAAAGATCCCAGGCCTTTTCCCACCCGAGTCCCTCTTCATCGAGAAGCAGACGCATCAGTTCAGGGATGGCAATTGCCGGATGGGTATCATTCAACTGGACAGCGACAAGATCGGGGAGTTTGTCGAACGTTGTATGCTTTTTCCGGTATCGCCGCAGAATATCCTGAAAGGTTGCGGCAACGAAAAAATACTGCTGCCGCAGACGAAGTTCCTGTCCTGCAAAATTGTGGTCCGGGGGATATAAAACCTTGGATATGGTCTCTGAACTTACCTTGGACTCAACCGCACCGATATAGTCCCCCCTGCTGAAATATTTCAGATCCAATTCTCTTGAAGCCCGTGCTGTCCAGAGACGCATGTTAATGACATGATTATTTTCGAATCCGGGAACCATCATGTCGCAGGGCACTGCCACGACATCTTTGGTGTCAATCCATTCGGCCCGGTAACACCCCTTTTCATCCTGATAGGTGCGAACATGGCCGTAAAACTTAATGGTGAACACGGGCATATGCCGTTTAAATTCCCATGGAGTCCCATAACGCAGCCAGCTGTCCGGACTCTCTACCTGATATCCGTCTATCAGCTGCTGCGAAAAAAGTCCGTATTCGTAACGGATACCGTAACCATATGCCGGAATTTTCAGTGTCGCAATGGAGTCCATGAAACAGGCGGCCAGGCGGCCCAGCCCGCCATTGCCCAGGGCTGCGTCTTCCTCCTGCTCGAAAATCTCTTCCATGCTGCACCCAAGGCTCTCCAGGGCATTCTTCACTTCGTCGTAAATCCCGAGATTCAACAGGCAGTTTTCCATGGTCCTGCCGATCAGAAACTCAAGAGAGAGATAATAGACACGTTTTTTTTCCTTGGCATAGAACGTTTTCTGGGTACTGATCCATTTTTTCACCAGAATGTCCCGAATGGTATAGGCCAGTGCCTGACTGATATCATTAGGTCCGGATCGTTCCGGGTCTCTCCCCTGAAAACTGAGGAGATGATGAATTATACTTTTTCGAATAGATTCAGTGCCCTCGTTATCCGCCATACTCGACCAGGCATGGTCGAGATCCTCCGCCTGAAAGACTTCCTCCTGGTGTCCGCTCATTTTTCCCTCCTCAAAATCATTTAGAACCGGGGTTCTTTATCAGTATATTTTTTTCTTTAGCTATACCTCTTCTGCTCTACGATTAAACAGATTTATTTCATGCCCATCACTACACTTTTGACAAAATCGACATATATTTATCTATCACCGATTGATCTGTACCTTATCCATCAATCTTTTTTTTGCGAGTTTTATTCATTTGCAAAAATACCACTTTGTGGTAGTTCTGGTGCAGGCTCAACATTACAACCTCCTGCTGTAAACTTTAGCACTTAAAGGAAGTCCATGTCCAACACAAAGAAAAACCCGGCAAAAGACAATTTTCTCATATATATAGCAATAGCCTTTATTGTGGGTTTCCTCAGCGGAACTGCTTTTACAGTCTACAAACTGAAACCCGGCAACGGTGCGTCTTCAATCACCCAGCAATCCGAGATGTCCGAGCAGCAGCTTAAGGCAATAGCTCACCTTGAAGAAGATGTCGGCAAAACTCCCGACAAGTATCAATCATGGACCCAGCTTGCCAATCTCTATTTTGATACGGGCCAATACGAAAAGGCAGTGAATGCCTATGAACAATCTCTCAAGCTTCATACAGGAACAGCCGACATCTGGACAGATCTCGGAGTCATGTACAGACGCACAGACCAGTACCAAAAAGCTATTGACGCCTTCGACAAAGCCATCTCCATGGATCCAACCCATGAGATATCACGCCTGAATAAAGGAATAGTCCTCATGTATGATCTCAATAAACCCGAAGAGGCCGTCCAATCCTGGGAAAACCTTCTCAAGATCAATCCAG
>JAZBNU010000219.1:0-8045 GCA_036350815.1 Desulfopila sp. | reverse complement strand
TTTTAAAACATTGTCCGGCACAATCCCTTCCAGATGGGGAAACTCATCTTTCATGTGGGGAAGATGCATGGCTTCCATGAATTCCCGCTGAAAATCGGGTTCAACTGTCAGCTCGATATACTCTACATTCCGTGCCACCCAGTTGGCCTCTTTGCGTTTCTCCACATTGAGTAATGCGGCCCTGTATCCATCTCCTGCTGCATTGCCCACCGAGGTAACTATGTCAATGTCACAGTCAGGAAACATTCCCATAATCAGAGCCTTTTGACGGTCCACATGGGTGCCGAAAGCCCCTGCAATTTTCAAGCGGTCAACCTTTTTTGCACCGATACGCTTGAGCATCAGTTTACAGCCAGCATACAATGCCCCCTTGGCTAGTTGAATCTGCCGTACATCTTTCTGGGTAATGGTAATATCTTTTTCGATGCTTGTTTCTTCGGCCCAGGCCAGGACAAACTCCAAGATATTTGTTTCCGGGTTATTTCGAAATCTCGGATGATTTTTGAGTGATTTTTGGTTGAAGGCACCACTTTTGAGGATAATTCCGGCACAGTACAACTCAGCAAGGACATCAAGTATTCCAGATCCGCAAACCCCCTTTACCTTCATGTCTTGAGGTTTTGAATATTTGCGCCAACTATCCCTGCCAATCACCTTATAATCGACATCTTTGGTTTCAGGATCGATCCTGATACGCTCTATGGCACCAGGAGCCGCCCGCATGCCGCAGGACAGCTGAGCACCTTCCAAGGCTGGACCCGTAGCGCAAGAAGAAGATATAAACTTCTTTTTATTTCCCAAAATCAGTTCGCCATTGGTCCCGATATCGATGATCAGTTGAATATCTTCGCTGTCATAGGGTGCCTCGGCAATCATTACCCCCACATTGTCAGCTCCGATAAACCCGGCTTCAATGGGCAGTATAAATATATTGGCACCCGGGTTTATGCGAAGACCCAAATCTCTGCCCTTAAGGTCGACGCTCCGGTGGATAGCTGGCGGAAATGGCGCTACACCCACATACTGGGGGTCTATTTTGAGCAGAATGTGGTGCATGGCTGTGTTGCAACCGATGGTTACATCTTCGATGTCTTCATTGGAAAGACAAAGATGAGTTTTACCCGCTTCAGCCAACGGCGGACCTGAACCCTCTTTACCATTTTCGGACCTTACCTTACCAGTCGGGGAGTGGGTGTTTTTGACAGCCTGGTCAATCATCCAGTTGAGCCCTTCAATGATATCGTCGCTCATCTGTTCAAGGCCGCCTGCATTTGTCATATGATAGGTAATCCTGCTCATCACATCTTCACCGTATTTACATTGGGGGTTCATGAGCAGAACAGTATCAATCACCTCCATGGTGGATAGATCACACAAATAACCCGCCACGGTGGTTGTACCAATGTCAATGGCCAAACCGTAGCTGGTTACACAAAGGCCGGGGCGGACACGAATCACCTCCTGCCCCATCCAGACGCTGATCGTCACTTCCCAGTCACCTTTTCGCAGGGCACCGGGCAGTTGCCTGAGTGCGTTGATATCAATTCTTAAATCCTTGAGACCGTAATTATCCTCAAGGCCCTTGCAAATACGTTCAAAGTCACCAGTGGGGTCTTCAAAACTCGGTGCCTCCACCCGGACATGATAGATGTTTACGGCAGGATTATGGTCAATATGGATCTTTCGGGCCTCTTTGCTGACCACCTGTTTCCCAGCACGGGATTCCTCGGGTACAAAAATCAGGAGATCACCTTGGATTCTACCCAGACAGCCGAGGCGAAATCCTTTTTTGCGCTTTTCATCACCGATAAATCGCCCCTCTTCCTCCTGCCAGGGACTTACATGGGACGTACTCGATTTAATACCGTATTTTTCAAAAATTCCATCTTCGATGCGAACCACACACTTACCACAGACACCCTTCCCACCGCACAGGGTTTCAATATCCACCCCCAGTTTTCTGGAAGCTTCAATGATTGTTATGCCCTTTGGCACCTCTCCCCTGCAGCCGGAAGGTTGAAAGATTATCTTTGCCATATTGTCAGTCATTCTTACCCCTTTTTTCTAAACTTATCAAAAGCTAACAAACCATAGATAAGACCATGAAATGTATAACATAGATACAGAAGCATAACCAAGCACTAATCACACACAGCAACAATATTATATATATTTATATAGTATATATCTTTAAAACAGTCATTTAACCTATAATCAATTTTAAATAAATTCAAATTTTGAATAAATTGAAAATTTTTTTATTGACCTAATGTATAATAAAGTATAGCATAAGAAAAAATTGATTAGGAGGATTTATCATGTCCAAGCTATCCACAATTAAAAAAATACCAAATCGCCTCAACCTGTCTCTGCTGTTTCGTCGCTGGCCCCACTCAAGTGCTGACAAAAAAATAAGTACCATTTTCTTAAAGAGAACCAAGAATTATAGCTACCAATGCCATGACTATACGATAAAAATTTAAATAAAGGCCTATATTTACCACCGTCCCTAAATACGGTCCAACCCCACAACCCAAACCAGTAAGGAGTACCCAACATGAAAGAACTATTAAAAAAAATTGCAGAAGCTGTTGAAAATGGTGAGGAAGAGGAAACTGTAGAACTTACCCAAAAAGCACTCGACCAAGGGATTGACCCCCTGTCAATTATTCAGGATGCGTTTAGCGCTGGGGTTACAGAGTGTGGTGAAAAGTACAGCAAAGGAATCTTCTTTTTGCCTGAATTGATGCTGACAGGTGAATCCATGAAAGCCGGCCTGGAACTTGTACTGCCAAAACTAAAAGATGCGGCAGCCGGAGATTTTGCAGGCAAAGTTCTAATGGGGGCTGTGGAAGGGGATGTACACGACATTGGGAAAAATATTTGCCTGAGTATGCTTCTGGCCAACGGTTTTGAAATCGTGGATGCCGGTATCGATGTGTCTGCAGATAAATTCGTAGAACTGGTCAATAAACATCAACCCGAAATTGTAGGGCTGGGATCTTATATGTCCACGACTCTGCCGGCATTAGCGGAATCGATGGAAGCCATCCGCAAGAGCGGGTTTTCAGGGAAAATTTTTGCCGGTGGGGTCGCCACAAACAAACGCTGGGCAGATGAAATCGGTGCCGACGGCCATGCAGAAGATGCCTGGGGTTGTGTGAAATTATGTAAATCAGCAGTAGCAGGAGGATGATACATGGATACCAAGATACAAGAAAAAATTGACGGTTTGATGGAAGTGGTCAAGGCGACGATTGCCAAAAGAGATAAGGGTGAGGCTCTGGCACCACTGGAACGGATCGTTATGGTTGCCACCCAGAACGATCCAGACCGAATTCCCACCGGTACCTTCTTTACAGACTCCATCGCCAACCATTACGGGCACACCTGCCGTCAGGTGGAATCAGACCCTGAACTGCACAGTGACCTTATACGCCGCTGGTATGAAGACTTCGACATGGAGTTCGTCTGCGAGGGTATCGACTCGATGACGTCAGAGATCGACGCCATGGGCTTGATCACCCGTAAATACCCTGAAAATGTGCCTGCAGATATCAAAACTCGTCTTTTTGATGATATGGATGATGAGCAGATGCTTGCCGCCTGGGAAAAAGCGGTTGAATCTTTCAATCCGGAGACTGATGGACGTCTGCCCCTGCGATTGAAACTTTACGAATTGCTCATGGAAAAAACCGCTTCCGCCGGATATCCGGTCATAGCTGCCCCCTCTTCCACCTTTGCCCAGGTTGTGCAGGCCATGGGGTATAAGCGTGCGGTGCTGACCATGCGTAAAAAACCAGACCTCTTTCATAAAGCAATGGCATTACAGGTGCAGGCAAATATTCGCTGGTGCCAGGCCATAGCAGACCGAGGCGTGCATGGGTTCATCTGCATTGACGCCTGGAATGCTGTACCGAATTTTCGCAAAGAACAACTTTTTGAATTTGAAAAACCCTATGTCCGTGACGTGATTGAAGCCCTCGTCCCAGCACCCTGCATTCATTTTTACTGGGGGTTGCGCATGTGCGGGCCTGCGGATGAAAACGATCGTGGTGGATGGATAGAATTCCTGGAGAAGAGCGCAGAGACAGGGACGTTTACACTGACCAACCTTGCCCCTGACTACTACACAGAGCCATCAAATGACCTGGCATTGTACAGGAAGACGGCCCAACGCCTGAACAAGAGTTACATCGTTGGTATTAAAGATGAAATCATGCAAAACGGTACCCCCGATGAAATTCGAAATGAAGTCCGCTCCGTAGTCAAAGGATTATACCCTTGCGACAAGGGCTGTATTATCGTTCCCAACAACATTCCAATGGGTACGCCGGGTGAAAATGTGACGGCTTTTTTAGACGCCCTTCATGAAGTTGGTACCTATCCAATTCCTGAATTTGAAATTTAAGGAGAAATACTAAATGAATTCCAGAGAACGCGTATTGGCCGTCCTTGAAGGCCGCAAACCCGACCATGTACCTGTCGTACCACAGGCAGGTGATCATGCCGGCTTTATTGAAGGCATGAACTTTGAAGAAATTTACCATGATGCTGATAAAATAGCAGACGCCCATATTAAGGCCTATGAAAAATACGGATATGATGTCTTGGCCATCCAGGTGGAACCGAGCTGGCCGGTGGCCGAATCCTGCGGGTGCTCTGTTACCTATCCGCCGGACAAATGTCCCTGGATAACGGCAAACATTATTGAAAAACCCGCAGATATCGACAAGGTGAAAGTTCCTGACTTCTGGTCACATCCGGCCACGGCCACCATTCTAAATGCGACCCGTAAACTCAGCGACACCCTGGGTTCAGAGGCCATGGTTGCCGGATATATGACAGGTCCCTTGACCTTTGCCCTCCAGTTGATGCCCTACAATAATTTTATCATGGGTACCCGCAAGGACCCGGCTTTTATTGAAGCGGTTGTACAAAAGGCCACAGATGTGGCCAGAGGGTTTGCCCAGGCCTATAAAGAAGCCGGGGCAGAAATGTTTGTAATCTGTGAACACGATTTGCAGATGTTTTCTCCCAAGACAGGCATGGAAACCATTGTGGCAAATCTTCCCAAATTAACAGAGGTGTTACCTTACAACGTGCTGCACGCCTGCGGCGCAATCGCCCAGCACCTCACTATCATGGCCGACGGTCTGTGTGCGGTACCAAATCTGCAATTCATCAATTTTTCACATAATATTCCCATGGAAGAAATGGTAAGTATTTTCGGAGATCGAATGGGACTTTGCGGAAACATTGATCACATTCACCTGCTGACTGCTGGTACCCCCGAAGAAATTCAGGAGAGCTGTAAAAAGGCAATCACCGCTGGTAATAAGGCAAAGGCATTTATGCTGAGCCCTGGTTGTGAAATTACCACAGACACACCTGAAGCAAATGTGAAGGCGTTTGTTGAAGCTGCTTCGTTATACGGGAGTTATTAAACCATGCAAAAATTTGATACCGATCAAAAAGTTATAAAAATTGGTGATGTCACTATTGGCGGGCAGCCGGGAGAATATCCAACAGTGTTGATGGCGGCAATTTTCTATGCCGGGGATAAACTGGTTGCCCGGATCAATGAAGCAGAATTTGATCGTGACAAAGCCAAAGCCATTATAGAGAAGGCTGAGGAAAAATGCCGGGAAGTCGGCACCCCGATCATCCTGGATGTCATCTGTGCCACCCCTGAGCAATCCCGTGCATTCATTACCTTTGCACTGGAAGTAAGTGATGCACCGATTCTAATGGACGGCGCCAACTCTGAAGTTGTATTTGCTGGACTGGAAGCGGCCAAGGAAATGGGGCAGCTTGACAGAATGATTTACAATTCGATCATGGAAACTTCAAAAGATGATGAACTGAAAAAAGCCGTGGATCTGGGTTGTAAAAATGCCGTTGTTATGCTGCTCAACCAGCGCAACCCCACAGCCAAAGGCAAGATAACCATGGCAAGGGAATTGGTTCCCAAAGCCTACGAACTCGGTTTTGAAAACCTTATTCTTGATCTCGCCATACTTGATATTGTTGATATCGGCACCTGTGCCGCTGCCATGCCCCAATTGAAAGAGGAGTTCGGCCTTCCCTGTGGATGCTCGCCAACCCACACTCACATCACCCGTTGGAAAAAAGCCAAACAATTTTCTGCAAAAGGACAAGCCGCAGCAAAGGTTTCCTGCGCCACCATGCTTCAGGTTTCAGGAGCCGATTACTTTATCTATGATATCAAACAAACAGAAGTCATCCCGGCAATGGCCATGATCGATGCAGAGATTGCCTATGGCGCAAAAAACTGGAAAATCCGTCCGAAATCCGATCAGCATCCACTGTACCGGATTTTTTAATCCTCGGAGAAAATAAAACATGAATCAGACCTGCGACCATAAAATGATTATTGCCTGTTCAGCGCTTAAATCACAATTGGATAAGATCTTGGACAACCTGGATCATAAGGTAACAGTCAAATACCTGGAAGCAGGTCTGCATCTTCGTCCCCAATTGTTGCAAAAAGAATTAAGCCGTACAATAAAATCAGCCAGCAAAAATAGTCAGGATATAAAGGTTGTATACGGCAAATGCTGTCCGGATATTGATGAGGTGTGCAATCGTTACGGAGCACGGCGAACCAAAATTGAAAATTGTTATGAATTATATTTGGGAGACAGGTATTCCTCTCTTATTCAAGAAGAGCCCGGAACCTATTTTCTCGATGCTTTTCTGGCGACAAATTTTACTGAACTTGTCATCAAACAACTGGCGATGGACCGGAACCCCAAACTTAAATCCATGTTTTTTAGCCATTATAAAAGATTAGTTTACATCGACATTACAGGCGCAGGCCTCACCGCTGAAGCAAAATTTGTTGCAGAATTCCTGGAACTCCCTGTAAAACCGATTACAGTGGACCCTCAAAGGCTCCAACTTTGTTTGAACAAAATCCTGTAACATGCTGCCTGCCGAACAAGTCGTTTAAGAACACAAAAGGAGTTTATTTCTGTGAAGCGCCCAATGAGTTCGAGGGAAAGATTTATCAATGCCTTAGAAGGAAGGCCGGTTGACAGAGTCCCCTATGGGTACCTCTGTTCGGTGCAGGTCATGCCGTACTTAAACAGATGGACAAGAATCTCAAAGAGGTTTATTCTTCTGCAGAGGGGATTGCCCAGGCCCAAATTCTCGCCCGGGAGCTATTCTATCACGACAATGTCATGTCCCCCTGGGGCTGCCTTCTAGTGGAAGCTGAAGCCCTGGGGACAAAATTAAAAATCAAGAGAAACGGGTACCCTACAATATCGGAATACGTCCTGAAATCGGTAAAAGAACATGGCAAGCTAAAACCGGAAGCCATCAGGAGTTCTAAACGAGTAAAGACTATCAAAAAGTCAATTGAAATTCTCAAAGAAAAAATCGGAAAAGAAGCCTTTATATGCGGAGCAACAGTTTCTCCCATGATGCTGGCCTTCCAGGTTATTGAAGGGAGCCGGCTCTGCATTGAGATGCTTAAATCACCCGCAGCCCTCCATGCCCTGCTTGAAAAACTTACGGAAAGCTGCATCTTCTTTGCCGACGTGATGCTTGAAGCCGGAGCAGATGGCATCTTAGTCGAAAACGGTGAAAGCACGGCCGACCTCTTCAGCCCACAAATGGCCGAGGAATTCATGATGCCCTATACAAAAAGACTCTACGACCGAATAAAAGAAGGCAACGTGTATCGAACCGTTAACAATTCCTAACAAATCGAATTTTCCAGAATGTTTAATGATGGTATGATCAGTCACTATATAAATAACAGAAAATACCAATAGTTTCTTTCACCAGTGCTCGCTTTTAAAAACAATTATAAACCACCACATCTGGTATTGACAAAATTTTTGTTTCAGATTCAAAATTCAATTATATGGGAGAGGTCAAAATTAAATTTCAAAATTTTCCATTACAGCATATTGGAGACAAAGCTGAATGGGTGGAATTAGGTTTCTTGCAACTATCATAAACTTTTAAGATACTCAACAATTCATACTTTTTCATAAGATAATACATTCCAG
>JAZBNU010000218.1:0-2997 GCA_036350815.1 Desulfopila sp. | reverse complement strand
TCGTATTTCCCGTGGTGTTTTCTTTCTGAGATAGTAACGTTGTCTTCTCAATTGCAGGGTAGCTTTATTTTCCGAGAAGCTCAATAATTGATTTTTTTAAGCAGATAAACAACACTACCGTTATTTCTGCTGGTATCGCCTGTATCAAAGAAAAGAAATAATTTCAGCAAACCTCCGTTTTTTTCCATCTCACATTGCAATCACTAAAAAAAATCCATACAACTATAGTATAATAATGAGATAGGTCAACTTACTATGATATGTAACCCTGCTTTTGATCAAAACGCAATGTCGTTATCCGGGAGACAGTTTCAATTTTTCTAGGAAAGACTGAGGGGACTGATCGGAGTCTGCGCTTACCTTTTTTTCTCATTATTTTGTGAAAATAAATCTGTCTCCCGTATTCGAAGAAGAAAAAGAAAATCAGTCCCCTAGCTGCCGAGTTACTAGCAGCCTAAAATGGTGTTTTTTCAGCCTCTTCCCGTCATGAAAAAAATTCTCTATATTGAAGATGACATATCTCTCCGCCAACTTGTCCGATTCATTCTCGACAAGAGAGAAGACCTTCAAATGATCGAAGCGGAAACCGGTTCGCAGGGTTTACAAATGGCCATTGAAGAGCAGCCTGACATCATTTTACTGGATATCAGCCTCTCTGATCTTAATGGATATGAAGTTTTTTCCAGGCTCAAAAAGAATGACTCCGTATGCAAAATTCCTGTAATAGCCGTTAGCGGCGACAGTATGCCGGAAGATATTGAAAAAGGATTGCAAGCCGGTTTCAGCGCCTATCTCACCAAACCAATCAATATCAAAGATTTCTACAATCTGCTTGACAAGACGCTATATTTTGGGGAGTAGTTTCTTTTTCATCCGGTCTTGAAGTTTTCCCTCAAACACTACGCTTTTCCTCCTCTTCACCCTGACACCCAAAGTGGTGAAACTATCGGACGTTTATCCGATAGAAATGAAATATTATTGCCAATTTTTCCGGAAGCTGATAAAAGTTGGAGTCTTACTGTCCGAATACGGCTTTTTTCCGTCACCCGTCTCCAGTGAAGATGATTCATTGCCTGTCAGCGGCAAAGCAGGACGCCTTATGACCATACCGAAAAGCACACTACTCTCCCGATGGAATGATATCATCAAACGGTTTCTTGTTATCTTTCTCCCACTCGCCCTGTTCTTTGGCAGCCTGACGGTTTTATTCTATTACAGGGACGTCACATCAGAAAAGCTTGCAGTAGAGCAAAGCGAACGCTACAAAGTAAATTCACAAATCAAAACAGTACGTTCAAGATTTGAGGCCATCAGCAGCGACCTCCAGTTTCTTGCTCATCAGAAGGTTTTGGCTACGTATCTGCAGAGCAGGGACCCGGCTCACCTCAGTGCGCTTGCAGAAGACCTGGTGATTTTCCGCCAGAGCAAAAGCATCTATGACACTATCCAGTTCATTGATGAAAAAGGCAGGGAGCTTGTTGTCGCAGGCACCCAAAACAAAACTCCTCTGATTGCTCCAGACCCCATGTTGCGTGACAAAGCCGAGCATACCTACTTCCTGGCAACCATGAAACTCAGGCCAAACAGGGTGTACATTTCTCCATTCGGAGGAGGCAACGACTCCACAATCGATGAAGCACATAGTCCTGTTATCCGTTTCAGTATGCCGGTTTTAAATAACAACGGAGAGCGAAGCGGCATCATCGTTCTGACGCACCCCATAACCAGATTGATTGAGGACCTCCAGACAACATCGACAAGTTCTCCAGGGTTGACTATTCTGGCTACTCCGAATGGTAACTATCTCAACAGTTTTAATGAAGATCCACATCTGGTGGATGCCGTCAATACATCCTCCAGCACCATTGAAAACCTGCTCAGTGCGGAATGGCAGGAGATCCAGAAAGCGGAGCAGGGACAGTTTACCTCACCAATGGGACTGATAACTTTCAACACCGTGTATCCTTATCAGGCGGCGACAACCACACTGGAAGATGACCATACAGCTTCAAAAGAACAGGTCCATGACCTCTATTTGTGGAAAAACATATCTTTTGTACCACAAAAGGTTCTCGCCAAATGGCCCGAAAAAATACTTGGACGTATTCTTCTCCTCTACTCAGTCTGTCTCTTTATTCTCGCTATCAGCTCGTTCATGCTGGCTCGAACAAGTGTACGTCGCCGAAGAGCGGAAAAAGCCATGCGCGAAAACGAAGAGGAACTGCGCGCCATTAACGAAGCTGCCGCGAATGCGATAATTGCCATCGACAGCCAGAAAAACATTCTCCACTGGAATCCGGCAGCGGAAAGATTATTCCAATATAACGCCACGGAAGTAGTTGAAAAACCGATTACCTCGATTATTGCACCACCAAAGCATCAGTCGACCTTTACAAAGATTTCGAAGAAATTCAAATTACCGGAAGACAGTGATGGCATGGCAGCAAAGACCATTGAACTATATGGCTATAAGAAAGACGGCACGGAGTTCCCGGTTGAGGTTTCCTTTTCGGCCTTCAAGAAAGGAGATCAATGGCATACCGTAGGCATAATCCGTGATATCTCCGCCCGTAAATTAATGGAAAAAGAAGTTCTGCGTGCCCACAAATTTGAATCTCTCGGTGTACTCTCCAGCGGAATCGCACACGATTTCAACAATCTGTTAACCGCAATCATCGGCAACATCAACCTGGTCAGCCGACTTTCCGGGACGCCTCCGGACTCCCGTGACCTTCTCAAGAATGCCGAAAAAGCCGCACACAGGGCTAAAGCCCTCACCCAGCAGCTGCTTACTTTTTCTAAAGAGGGCATGCCCATACGCAAAACAACCGCAGTAGAAAACCTTATCCGGGATTCTGTCGAATATGCCCTGCACGGTTCTCCTGTTTCCTCCAGTTTCGACATCGCCGAAGATCTTCTCCTGGTCGACATCGATGCCGGTCAAATCGGTCAGGTCATTCAAAATATCATCACTAACAGTCGACAGGCTATAAGAGG
>JAZBNU010000217.1:0-6071 GCA_036350815.1 Desulfopila sp. | reverse complement strand
GGCATTGCCGGTGGATGCTGTTTTCCCCCTGATTGTCAGCAATCCCCCGTACGTCTGCAGTGCTGCAATCAGGGGGGAACTCGATGCCGAGGTAGCTGCGTTTGAACCGCATCTTGCGTTGGATGGAGGAGAAGATGGGTTGGACTGTATCCGCAGGATAGCTGCAACTGTGCTCCACCACCTTGCTCCAGCAGCTCTCTTTTTTATGGAATTCGGAGCTGATCAGGCGGATGAAATACAGCAGATTTTTTCCAACAGTTCCATTGACAACCGTTTTTTTAAGCACATATCAGTGTTAAAAGACTACAGCGGCAGGGATAGGGTTCTTTTTGCCCAGGTGAACTGCTATACCTCCGGTTCAGCAAAGAGGTAGAGAGATGATAGTCTCTGCCAATTGCCTGCTGTACCGGAAGGCTGTATATTTTAGCAATTCTCCGGCTGAGGAGAAAAGATCTCCACGGGATAATATATGGAAAAATTGATTATAGAAGGTGGTATCCCTCTGAAGGGAGAATTGGCCATAAGCGGTGCTAAAAATGCAGCCCTTCCTCTTATTGCGGCTACTTTGCTCGCTCCCGGAGAACATATTTTGCGAAATGTTCCTGATCTGCGTGATACCAGGACGTTTCTTCGTCTCATGGAAAACCTTGGCGTCACTTGCCGGTATGACGGCTACACCTTGCGAGTCGACAGCACCATGCTTAATTCTTCTGAGGCTCCCTACGAACTGGTGAAAACCATGCGAGCATCGGTACTGGTCTTAGGGCCACTGCTGGCCCGTCTTGGAAGAGCAAAGGTCTCCTTGCCTGGTGGGTGTGCTATCGGGGAACGGCCGATTGATTTTCATATCCGAGGATTTGGGCAAATGAATGTCGATGTTGCTCTTGAGCAGGGATATGTCGATGCCAGAGTGATAGGCCGGCTTGAGGGTAATGTTGTGTATTTTGATATACCATCTGTGACTGGGACGGAAAATATTCTCATGGCCGCCACATTGGCGCGGGGGACAACGGTTATAAAGAATGCAGCGAAAGAACCAGAGGTAGGCAATCTTGTTGATATGCTGGTTGGGATGGGGGCTCAGATAGATGGAAAAGATACCGATAAGTTAACCATTACAGGTGTTTCTGAACTAGGAACTGCGGACTGTGAGATAATTCCAGACAGGATCGAGGCGGGTACTTATCTCATCGCAGTTGGGGCGAGCGGAGGGGAAGCAACCATAACCAATTGTAAACCATCGCATCTGCCATCTTTACTTGAAAAATTACGGAAAACAGGATTTCGGATAGAAGAGGATGAGAGCAGCATTCACATCGCTTCCGAAAAAAACCATCATGGCCATTATCGTATCGGCAGTGCTGATATTAAAACGATGCCCTATCCTGGATATCCCACGGATCTGCAGGCTCAATTCATGGCCCTGATGACCTTGAGTGATGGTGTTTCCATCATCAATGAGACAATATTTGAAAACCGCTTTATGCATGTGGCGGAATTACGCCGCCTGGGAGCTGATATTCAGATTGACGGTCATACCGCTATCGTCAAGGGAAGGGGAGCCTCAGGCCTTCTTGGAGCTCCGGTAATGGCAACCGACTTGCGAGCCAGCTCCTCTCTGGTTATTGCCGGGCTTGCTGCTTCCGGTAGAACCGAAATATCGAGAATTTATCATCTTGAACGCGGTTATGAAAAACTTGTAGACAAGTTGAGTGACCTCGGTGCCAGAGTATGGAAGGAAAGAGAGTGAAAATGGAAGTATACTGCTGAAGTAACAGCAATAGTGAGTTCTCAGGAGAGTGGGACGGTAATGGTAAACTGCGCTCCGCCAAGGGGGGATCGTGCCAGGGCGATTGTGCCTTTATGCTCCACAACGATCTGCTGTACAATGGCCAGGCCCAGCCCGGTGCCGTCGGCACGACTGGTATAGAATGGTTCGAAGATTTTTTCCCCAACATCCTCCGGGACGCCCGGGCCGTTGTCTTCTACGGTAATGACGACTTTCGCGCTGTTATCACTGCCTTTTTCTTCCTTTGCCGTGATTCGTATAGTTTCCTGTTTTTCCCGGCAGAAGGCTATTGAGTTGTGAATAAGATGATTGAGGAGAGTAAAAAACTGCCTCTCGTCTGCCCAGATATCCACATGCGGCGCAAGGTCAAGTTCAATGGTACTGGTTGATGGCCAATCCGGAGCGGCTTGACAGACCTGCAATACTTCTTCTATGCATTTTCGCAGAGAAAACCATTGTCGTTCTGCGACATCAGGCCGGGCAAATTTGAGAAAGTCGGCAATTGTGATAATGAGTCTATTGGATTCACGCAGGATAATATTTGTCAAAAGCAGGTTTTCTGAGTTTGTCGCAGAGTCGGCAGAAGAGAATTCTTTGGCGAGTATCTGTGCTGACCCGGAGATGGCTGTAAGGGGATTTCGGAAATCATGGGCAATGCCGGCACTCATCATACCGATTGCCGCCATCTTCTCTCCCTGGCGGATCTGATTTTCCAGCTTTTCAATTTCACTGATATCCTGGAGCGTAACCAGTTTGCTGTCTTTTTCGAATGTTGAAGACATTCTCGCAGGATCGCTGCTTTTGGCCGGCATATGCAATGAAGTGATCGAATAGCCTATCCTGATTTTTGTCCCATCCTTTTTGACAAAGTCTGTAGATTGTCTCGTGGCACGGCTTTCAGTATCGAGGTTGGGGAAGAGTTCGGAAATATTGGAGCCGATCAAATCGTTCAGAGAGTAGCCGGTAATATCCCGTGCAGCTGTATTGGCGGAAGAAATAATACTATCGTCATTGGTGGTAATGATCCCGGTGGCAATATTGTCAAATATGGTTTTGTACAGGTGAGAAAGCCTGTCAAAACTATAGATGGTATCGGAGAGAATTTCTTCTGTTGAGCGGAGCCGCATGCCGAACATTGCGCTTAATACGGCAGCGAGGAAAAATGTCAGTCCCTTGGCGGCGAAAAGGTTAATCAGTTCGGGAATCTTCTGTACCGGTCTGAAGTCAAAAGAGAGGAGATATCCTGGAATAAGACCTTTGTATTCCAGGATAAGGAGAGCGGCATAGGAAAGGGTCGCTGTTGATGCTGCAATCAATCCGCCCCGGTGCGGAAGAATCAAGCCGCCGGTGATAATGGAAAAAAAGTAGACCGAAGAAAAAATAGAACTGGATATACCTGTATAATAAATGAGTACCGCAGCGAACAGCGTGTCGAGAATACTCTGGAAAAAGCCGAATTTCTGCAGATTGTCCTCAAGCCTGAGGAGTATCAGGGCTGAGGCGATGGAAATTGTGTACACCATAAGGAGCAAGAGTGTCAGAACGGAGTTGGGCAGGATGATTATGCTGAATTCCAGTTCACTCAGGATGTAGGTAATTCCCAGCAGCAAAGTATAGAGGATAACACGGAGCAGCAGCATCCAGAGGAGCTGCTGCCGCAGGATCTGCGTGACATTCTTATTTGGTGGTAAAGAACGGTTAAATACCTTTTGCAGGAATGTCATCTGTCAGTCTATCTCGTATTTTTTGATTTTATATCGTAAAGAACGAAAACTGACCTGCAGTAAATCGGCTGCCTTCATTTTGGAATTTCCGGTTTTTGCCAGGGCGTGCTGAATAAATTGCTTTTCAAGGCGGGCCATAACATTTTCTAGTCCGGTACGGTAAAGTTCTTCCTCATCCTGCACGCCCTGAAACATTGCGTGTTCTTCTTTCCGCTCCTGTTGCCCTGTCGAAATTCTGTTGGTGAGAGTAAGGCTTTCCGGCAGAATAATATTGGTGCTTGCCAAAGCAACGCCACGTTCAATAATGTTTTCCAGTTCTCTTACGTTGCCGGGGTAGTCATAGTTCATCAATACTTCCAGTGCATAGGAGGATATTTTCTGAACTTCTTTGCCGAGTTGTCTGGAGTATTTTTCAAGAAAATAGTTTACCAGCTGAGGGACATCGCTTTTACGCTCGCGCAGGGGAGGAACACGGATAGGGACTACCGCGAGTCGATAGAACAGGTCCTCACGAAACCGGCCTGCTTTTATCTCCTCCTCCAGAATTCGATTGGTTGCGGCGATAATTCGGACATTGATGGATTTGATAATCGTTGAACCAACCGGTTTAATCTCTCTTTCCTGCAGGACACGGAGCAGTTTTGTCTGAATTATCGGGGTAAGCTCACCAATCTCATCAAGAAAAGCAGTACCGTTGTCGGCCTCCATAAAGAGTCCTGTTTTGTCGCTGATAGCACCGGTGAATGATCCCTTGACGTGTCCAAACAGTTCGCTTTCCATTAACTCCTCCGGAATAGCGCTGCAGGTAATGGGGACGAAATGGTTGCGATCAACGTTACTGTTTTCATGAATCGCTTTTGCCACTAGTTCCTTGCCGGTTCCCGACTCCCCATAGATAAGTACATTGGCAGGTGTAGGAGCAATTCGGCGGATGAGGTCAAATATTTTTAACATCTCTTTGCTGCGTCCGATAATTCCAGGAAAAGAATCAGCCAGCTCTTCACGGGACTGTGATATTTTTTTCTGGGAAGTGGCGGACTCTATAACGGATTTGATCTCATCGACATTGAAGGGTTTTGATATATAGTCGAAAGCCCCGCTTTTCATGGCAGAAACAGCATCGTCTGGAGAGGCAAAGGCGGTAATCATGATGACCGGCAGGTCGGGATAACTTTCCTTGATTTTTCCAAGCAGGTCAAGGCCGCTCATTCCCGGCATGCGGATATCACTGATGACTAGATCAAATGTGTCATTTTGAAGTTTCTGCAGGGCATTGTCGGCATTAATCCCCGTATCCACTCCATACCCCTCCTTGCGCAGGAGGATTTTAAGGAAGTCACGCATGCTCTGTTCATCATCTACGATCAGTATATTTGTCATCACAAATCCCTTCCTGTAAGAGGATAAAGATCGTACTCATGGATCCATTCATCATATGTTTTTTGGAGGCAACAGATGAGGGTGTTTTCTCGCTGCTTTGTTGATGAGCTAGACAGATATCAGCATCACCCTGCTTAACCTTACCTTATTACAATAAAAAAACCAACATGGAATCGCCGCTGCTGCTGAAGAAGCTGTGCTGCGGCTACAATCCGGTTTGAGCAGTCCCGATGTTAACGAGATGGCACTTCTCCTTTACCGAGAGTTTGCGCAGTCTGGCTTCTCTTTTGCCGGCTGTGGATCTGTCCGGGCAGTCTTCTTGGTATACCAGGGCAACAGGTTGTCTCCCGCGTGTATATCTGGCACCGCCTCTAGGGCTGTTGTGCTGTTTGATTCTTCGCTGCAGATCGTTGGTTATGCCTGTATAAAGGGTACCATCGCTGCAGAGAACCATATAGACAACCCACTGGTCGTTTTTCGTATGCATAATTGTGCCGACTGTGTTGAGAGAAGAAAGTTACGCATTCGTTGTACTCAAGGTATATCAATATTGCAAATATAGCTTACACTTGGTAGAAAGGTTGAAACTTTTTCTCAGGGGAGCTTGTCTGGGTCTTGTATTTTTCCGGCTCCCTGATTTTTAGAGCTTTGCAGGATATAAACAGCTATGGATGACTTAAAGACAGACAGTCAGTTCGAAAATCAGGCTTTGACCGATCATTTACGTGAGCTGCGATCATGCCTCATTGTGGCCTTTTCTGCGGTTTTTATCGGATTCTGTATCTCGTACGCCTTTATAAAACCAATTGGCAGCTGGTTCTTTCGCCCCCTGATAGAGGTGCTTCCTCAAGGAACATCGCTCATTTTCACCTCCTATCAAGAAGGGTTTTTTTTACCTAAAACTTGCCATAGTCTGTGGTATTCTGCTGGCTTCTCCTGTTATTTTCTCACAAATCTGGCGTTTTGTCGCCCCCGGCCTTTTTAAGCATGAAAAAAAAGTACTGGTCCCTTTTTCGGTACTATCTACTCTGTGCTTCCTCAGCGGTGCCGCGTTTGGATATTTTGTCGTCTTTCCGCCCGCTTTCAAATTTCTGGTGGGATACAATAATGAATATCTTGCCTCGCTTCCTGCCGTCAGCGAATATTTTTCTTTGTCGCTGAGGCTTCTTATTGCCTTT
>JAZBNU010000216.1:0-7907 GCA_036350815.1 Desulfopila sp. | reverse complement strand
GCATCTTAAAAACATTTTGGCTCCGTCCTCCGGCCGGAGCCGGACATCCGCCGGCCAATACCCTATTGTGCCAGGGGTAAATGTGTTTAATGTTTGCCTCATTGGTATTTTTACGGCTTTGTTTCAGATCATCCGGACTTCAACAAAGCCGGCTGATGCTGCACGCACCTTGATCCTGCTATGCTGTTGCACTGTTTCACAATCAACCCAACCAGGAAAGGAGAATCACTATGAAAGACGCTTCGAATCTTCACTTGAAAGTACAGGAACTCTGCGATTGTTTTGCTACGACTGACCCGCTCAAAGAGATGTCCGAGGTGAAATCTTCTCCGGAGGCCGAAGAAGCAGCTCTGAAATGGATCGCCCTGGCTGTCCTGCATGGAATCAACAACAATGCCGAAAAGATAGCACTGACGACAGATGAAAAAGGCAAAGTAGAGGTGCTTGCCACATACAGAAAAACGGAACTGCCCAGTCCCGGCACCGAAATAGGTCGAAAAATCATCGAGAAAATGAGAGAAATCACTCATATGGAAAAAGAGAAGGAAAAAATTTCTTTGGCTCTTGGATTCAGGAACAACGACCTGGATCTGAAGGTAAAATCGAGCAAAAAAGACGGAAAAGAAACACTCAAAATCTATTTCCCCTGATTCCCGAACCGTTTTCCTGATTCAGCAACGATCCCGAATCTCATAGAGGTCGTTGCCTGACCTGATATACTCCAGAAAACAGACCACTGCCGGGAAATGCGGAGTACGCTGCATTACATCCTGCACCTCCGTCAGATGCACAGACGTCCTTGCCGTTTATTCATGGATAGATGCGACATGGACTGTAAAGAGGATAGTTTTGCTCAGTCGACTTGGTAAGAAAATACAACACTTTCGCCACAAATTCAGCCGGAGTGAGTGGGTTGCCCGACGCATCAGGGAACCTGAACAGGCAGCAAGCGATTACGGTGTCCAGACAGCCGGTATTTTGATGATCCAGATTGACGGCCTGGGGCACGATCAACTTCTCAAAGCTATAGATAAAAAACGGATACCCTTTCTGCAGCGACTGATACAGAAGGATCATTTCGTCCTGCGGAAGTTCTATTCGGGACTGCCTTCAGCAACACCTGCAGTTCAGGCCGAGATTTTCTACGGGGTGAAGTCCTCCATTCCAGCCTTTCACTATTATGACAGGAAGAAAAGCCGGGAGAGAGTTCTGTTCGATGCCGATGCTGCTGATACGCTTGCCCGACAATTGGAAAAGGATCATAAAGGTCTACTCGTCGGCGGCAGTTCCTATTCCAACATCTATGGAGGCGGTGCCGGGGAAGCCTCTTACTGTATTCAGTCGATGAAGCTGAAATCCATATTCAGCAGCATTACTCTGAGAAACACGGCACTATTCTTCATCGCCAATGCCGGAAAACTGTTTCGTATCATTGGACTGGCGCTGCTGGAGATTGGGCTGGCGCTGGTTGATTTTTTCAAAGGTATGTTTGAAGGTAAAAATCCCTTCAAAGAGTTTACGTTTATCTTTTCACGTATCGGTGCATGCATAGTCCTGCGCGAGCTTATCCGGCTCCATGTCAAGATCGACATCGCTCGAGGATTGCCTATAATCCATGCCAATTTCGTGGGCTATGATGAACATTCGCACCGGCGTAATCCTGACTCCGCCTTTGCGATGTGGACCCTGAAGGGCATTGACGGAACCATAAAAGAGCTAGTTTACAAGGCAATGCGTTCGGAAAAAAGAGACTACCACATCTTCATCTATTCCGATCACGGCCAGGAGACAACTCTGTCCTATGAAAAGGTTCACGGACGAACCTACCTGAATGCCATAAGGGAAGCATTCTCCGTCGGACCGTTGCAGGATTGTGATTTTGCCGAACCTGAATCAGCCCCCCCTCACTTCAATCTCTATCAACGCAGTACCAGTCTCTTTCAGCACACATCCCTAGCAGACAATCCCCAAAAGAAAAAAATGCTCAACCATGATAAGATTCACATCACCGCCATGGGACCGCTCGGCCACATCTATCTGCCTGTGGAAATCACCCCGGAAGAACAGCGAAAATACGGCAGAAGACTGGTTCAAATGGCCGGAATTCCACTAATCTGTTATCTCAAAGGCGACACTGTCCTATGCGTTACCCGTGAGGGGTCGGGCACTCTTGCCGGAAAAGCGAGAGAAATCTTCGGCGAGGATCATCCCTTTTTAGCAGAGGTGACTGAAGATATGGAGGCGATCTGTCGGCATAAAAATGGTGGTGATTTTGTTATCTCCGGCTGGCAACCTCTGGGAGTCCCCTTGACCTTTCCCCTGGAAAACGGATCACATGGCGGACCAGGCTGTCATGAAACCAAAGGGTTCGTCATCCTGCCGGATACTGCGGAAAGCGCTGCAAAACCCTATCTCCGCGGCCTGGACCTGCGGCAACAGGTCATGACGATCTTGAAAAATGACCAATCGGTCACCCTGCCTATCGTCAGGCACACCACACAGGCCCCAGAAATTATCAGGGTTGCGACCTATAATATCCACAGCTGCATCGGCATGGACGGCAAACTATTCCCCGACCGAATTGCCAGAATTATCAGCCGAATATCACCGGATATAGTGGCACTGCAAGAGGTCGACAGACATACGGCACGCAGCAACTGCCAGGACCAGGTCACCCTGATTGCCGAACGGCTTGGCATGCAATATGTGTATTTCCCTGTCCTGAAGATCGATGGAGGCGACTACGGACTTGCGGTCTTAAGCCGTTTTCCGCTGGAGGTCATGAACTGCAGCTATCTGCCGCAGGCACCTCTCTCTGTTTCCAGCGAGCGACGAGGAGCCATGTGGACCCGTCATGCAACGCTCAACGGTACGCTGCACCTGATCAACACGCATTTAAGTCTGGTGAGAAAAGAACGGATCGTCCAGATGCGGCACATAGTCAAAACACTGATAGATCAAAAAATCCCTGACTCGGAGCCTGTGCTTTTCTGCGGCGATCTCAACGCCGGGATAAATTCACCTGTATATAATCTGCTTTCCACCCGAATGAGCGACATCCAGAAAATGCACCCCGGTTTCCGTCCTGAGCCTACGTTTTTTTCCACCTATCCCTTGCTGACGCTGGATCATATGTTTTACTCACCACATCTGGCACCCTTGGGTGTCACTGTCGCTAATGACTGGGAATGCAGGCTTGCCTCCGATCACCTACCGGTTTCGGGGATCTTTCTGCATGATCCCAAAATCTCCAATAAATTTTTGCAACAAAATTCAGATGCAGAAAAGACCGCCTCTTTCTAAAAAGGACATAGTCATACTCGGTACCAAAATCAGCCTGTTACTCCTTTGCTTATTTGGCCTGTTCCTCTTTGTCCGCACTCATGCCCCGGTAAGGGCACTTGATGAGTATCTCCAGGGCAGCATCAGTCCCGCCGTTTTTCTTCTTCTGATGCTGGCTCTACCGGTTGCTGGAGCACCCCTGTCGCCATTTCTGGTCCTGATCGGCATGAAATTCGGCACAGTTGAGGGTATCTCCCTCTCCGGCATCATTATGCTTATGCAGATGACTCTAACCTATTTTCTGGTAAACTCCTTTCTGCGGAAATGGATATTCCGGCTGCTTGAATTCTTCCATATCCCTGTTGCCCGGTTTAATGACGATCACAGCAGATGGCATGCCTTTATCTTTATGCTCGTGCCGGGTCTTCCCTACGTGGCCAAAAACAATCTGCTGGCACTGACAGGAATGGGGCTTACTCCTTATCTGACCATCAACTGGGTCGCTCAATTCGGTCTGAGCGTTCCCTTGATTCTTCTGGGCGGTGCAGTGATGGAGATGAATCTCGTCATCCTGGGAATCGCATTTCTCCTGCTGCTCGCCGCCTATCTGCTCCAATATTTTCTGCGCAAGAGATACCGGAACACCACATGACTCCGCAAATATCCAACCCTTATCTTATGATATGATATAATGAGAAGATTTTTCAGATAGAGCGTTGATGGAACAATTTGTCCACTGATAAATTGGGGGGCCTTTTTCTCTCTTTGGCCGTTTCGATAGAGCCTGTGTTACCCTTGGTAGATTCTGCGATAAGTATACGCCATATACTTTACCCAGCCGAGTCCTGATTGATAGGACAGAATCTCAAAAAACAAGACAAAACAGAAAGAGAGGCCAGTGCACACTTGAACAGTATGAACCATTATATCACGGCAATTCCCGCACTCGCTCGCCGGCATTGATAAGGGTTCTGCGCAATTCAGCTTCAAGATTCTCCAACTCGAGCTCCGCCTGTTTTCGTTTCTGACGTCCTTCGTCCGCGATGCTGAGGCTTTCCTCTATCGTCTCAATAAGTGAGGCATTCGCCTGCTTGACCGCTTCAATATCGAAGACACCGCGTTCAATCTCACGTCTGGCTTCTGCATTGCCCTGCTTGAGGTTTTCGGCATTGGCTTTCAGCAATTCATTGGTAAGATCGCTGGCAGAGCGAATAACTCCGGCCGCCTCCCGGGAGCGGTGAATAGTCACGGCCTGAGCTAACTGCTGTCGCCACAGGGGCAAGGTGTTGGCAGTGGTGGAGATGATTTTGTTGATTAATCCTTTATCGTTTTCCTGAACCAGCCTTATACTGGGCAGACTCTGCATTGCTACCTGGCGGGTCAACTTAAGATCGTGGACGCGCCGCTCAAGGGCATCGCGATTAGCACGCAGATCCCGCAACTGCTGAACCACAGTCATGGATTTTCCTTCTTCTGCCTGCTGCGCCAGTGCCGGAATATCACGTTCATCGAGCTGCTGCAGCTTCTCTTCCCCTGCGGCTATATAGCGTTCCAGATGATGAAAATATTCCAGATTAGCGGCATAGAGACGATCCAGTGAAGCTATATCCTTGAGCAATAGCGTCTTGTGCCGTTCGAGCTCGTCATCGATCGCATCTATCTGCTTTCGCACCTCTTCATAACGCTGGAGAAACTGGGTCACGGGGCTAGTCTTTTTCAGCAGGCGGGCGAAAAATCCGGGTTTGTGGTTTGGGTCCAGATCATCCAGTTCGAAGCTGCGCACTGTGCCCACCATACGATTGAGGGCCTCTCCCGCTGGTCCGGTGTCCTTGTTGCGTACACCCTCCAGCATATCATCGGAGATGCTTGCCAGCTGCTGCTGGGCCGGCGCACCGAAATACAACAGGCTGTGACTGTCATTGAGATCAATCTGCTGCATCAGAGTTTCAATCTCTTTGCGCTCAGCAAGATCTGCCTGGCGGTAAGCAACCAGAGGTTTCCCCTGAAGCATGCTTGACTCTATGTTCTTGAGTTCTGTTTCATTCATCCTTCTTTTCCCTTTATCAAAATATTCACCAGAAGAACAGCACCTGACAAGATTCGACCAATCAACTCAGTCCTTCACGCTTCAACTGCTTCTCCAGCACCTCCATATCGACATCAAGATCACGCAGATCGTTCTCAAGCAGGCGCTCATATTGCTGCCCGAAGACATCCTCGATGGTCACGAGGACGCGACGGAAATTATCCTCCAGAGCCTGATTACGAAGATTCGCATGCGTCTCGGCGTAGCCGGTAACCACCCGCTGTGCCCCATCGAGGTAGATGTTGAGAAATTTACGCGCCCGGCGAAAGTCCCGCGGGTCGCGTGCTATCTCCGCAAGAATATCCCGACCAAGAGCCGATATTCGTAACAGCCGCTGCTTCATTTCAGCTTGATTGATGCTCGCAGCAGCCTGCTCAATGCGTAAAATCTGCTGTTCAGCCTGCTGCAGAGCCTCGGTCACAACTTGGGAATTACCGGAATGTTCTTTTACTGAGACGCGAAGCTTAAAAGGATCGAGACCATAGAGCAGCACAAAGGCAGCAAAAGACCCAGCCCCAAAACCAATGGAAGCTGGAATTTCATGACCGGCACCGGCCCAGGCTGTAAATCCGGTGGCCAGTGCTACTGTAAGTCCGCCGATGGTCTTGAACGGCCAGCGTATGTTCTTTTGGAATCGCTGTTGCCGCAGTTCCACCTCCTGACGAAATCCATAACGCGTGAGCATAGCGCCGGCGAGAAACAATCCATATGCGCAACCATTAACCACAAAGGCAGAGAAATTTCCTCCGCCAAGGGCGATCACCATAGCTGGGATCAATGGCAGGGGCAGCAACCACAGCAATCTTGATTTTCGGGGTTTAAGGGCAGTTGCCTCTCGTCTGCGCTGCCTGTACTCCTGAAGTATGCGGGCTTTTTCTCTGGCCTGTTTCTCAAGCCCAGACGCTCCTCCAGGAAACCACTGGGAAAACAGGTTTGTCCCTTCGGCAAGCAACGATTCAAGGGCACGGGTCCAGTCCGGATACGTTTTTTTCCCCATGATTACAACGCCAGTAAAGCCTGCCATGCGGCTACGCCAACGGTGGCAAATATCAGAGTCAGCCCAAGAAATTTACGTAAAACTTTCGGCACGTTGATACCTCTTATGGATAGAGTGGTCTATATGGAACAAATAATTAGCCTGACAGCATAACAAAACTGAACCGGCAGCTCTTCCAGGTGGAACCTTGTCCTGATTATAGTAAGTATTAATTCTCTCAGAGTGAATGCCTGAAAGGAATTTTATGATGCAGCCTTGCAAAGTAACGCCGCAGGCATCCTCTACCCCTGCCTCACATGTGCTGGCTTTCCTGACGGTTAGTTCAAGGTCGCAAAGTTTGCAATAGAAAACATCTCTCTCTTTCATGTCACAACAGTTAGCCGTTTTTTTTCTCCTTATTACGTTGGCTTTACTACTATGGCAATAATTATAGCCGCAGCGTTCATCATTACCGTTAAAAATCCTCAAAATGAAGCACTCCGCTCCACTGTCTGAAAGGATTGTTTGGTGTTTTTTTTACATTATCTCTACCCTAGCTGTCAGTTTCTCCGATTACCAACGCTAACACTCCCCGGTCCAAAAAGCGGCCCAAAAACTGCCAAGAAACCAAAGGAAAGAGACCAGGATTACAGTAGCGCCAGTGGCAGTCCGCGCCCAGTCCTGAGCCGATATGAGCAGCCCTGTAACCGCGGATGTGATACTGACGAGAAGTGCCCACCTCACCATCCCACCAGCAGTTCCGGCAAAGTTGCGTGCCGCGGCTGAAGGTACAATCAACACGGCAGTAACCAACAGAAGTCCAAAGACAGGCATGGTCAATTATGGACTGACCGAAAAAATGAGTCCTAATGCCACTCCGGTGAAAGCGGAGTGACTACTGGCATCGGCAAAAAACGTCATGCGGAAGTTCACCACCTGCACCCCCATCAATGCAACCATGGGCGCCAGGAGGAGCAGGCCGAGAAGGGCCTGCTGCATGAAGCGCATCTGCATACAATCGAAGGGCAGAAGCTGACCCATCATGCCATAGAGTATGTTCAGGTCAGGCATGGACCGACTCTTCGCTGCAGCATGGTGCCGAACAGTTGCCGACATCATCGGCCAGATTCCTGCTGTCCAGCAGCCCCATATGCAGACCGAATATCGCCGTGAGTGTGTCAATTGTGGAAGACCATGATATCTTTCTGTTTGGCGTTTGTCCATCCTGCTCCAGGAAGCAACTCAGCCAATCGAGTCCCATAGAGACGATATGAGATTCTTTTAACGTGAACAACCTAAGCTCCAGCGTTTATCTGCCTAAATCAGAACTTTTTTTAACCAATGATGTATATCACACTGGAAGCAAATTACTTTCACGTCAATTATTGACAAGTGATGTGCAGCGTTGTATTTTTCCCGTAGTTTTTTCATTTAACAGGAGATTTCATGTACACCATTTCAATTGATCTTGTGCTGTAGGTTACTGAAAGAGAGTTAACGCAGCAGAAAGACGGTTGGTCAGTACTCCCGAAAGCAGCCCGAGACATCCTCACCAGAAGCTTT
>JAZBNU010000215.1:0-5713 GCA_036350815.1 Desulfopila sp. | reverse complement strand
TAAGTTCGAAGATATCTGAGGACCAGTCGTCTGTAACAGACTGTCATGCTGTCTTTTCTTTCCTGATTCCACCGCAACTGTTGAGATTATCGCCGTTCATTTCAAGAAAAAGTTGCAGCTGAAGGACTTTTTCGTTTCGAAATGAAACTTTTTCCATTATTCATTAACATGCTTCCTTATGTAAACAATGGAAGAATACAGTATTACCGCTGAATCAAAGGAAAAAACAAAAATATGAGTTTTCAAATATTTGTTTTCTCATATTTTTCTAAAATATGCTATTTGGCCTCATTGACATAATCTCGCACTGCAAATTATGAGTACTGTAAAAATCCGGGCGTATATACAGGAGAGAAGCAGAGATCAGATTTTAACTCTCATATCCTTCGGCTTTCTCACAGGGTGGGTAATCTCTCTACCCTATGAAGGACCTGTTTTTTATGGCTACATTGCCACATCCGGTCAAGATTTGCTTTTTATCAACAGCTACAATCTTTTTTTTCTCGCCGCAGGACTTCTGGTTGGAATAGTAATTCCCTTGCGCAACGATTCCATAAAACAACTCCTTCAGATTCTGCTCAGCTGTTGTCTACTGGCAAGCCTGGCTCTGCCTTTTCTCCCCTTTAAAACCTGGCCTTTTGTCCTGCCTGCCATCTCACTCACTGCCGGCATTGTCATGACCCTGCATGGTCATCAGGTCAAAAATCACTTCCCCAGGCGAATGTGGCCGTCGGTTGCGCCGGACATTATGATCCTTGCCTGTATCGTTGTTATCGTAACTCATATTCTTGTCACCACTTTTACTGTGTTTGCCGGATGGCTGCTTATAGAAACTGCACTTGCCACAGCACTTTTTGCTACCTGCAAAGTTGAGAGCAGAGGGAAGTGGATCGGGAGGTCACCATCAGTAAACCATGTCAACATTATCAGGAGATTCTGGCTGCTGTTCCTTTTTGTCTTTATTATTACAATTAACGCGGGGATTATGTTCCAGCTGGTTTATCCTTCCTTTGCGCACTATGAAACTCTTGTAAGTATATATACAAACCTCCCCTACCTCGCGGCTGTAATACTCTGTGCCAAAATGTACAAACGCAACAAGTTCAACCTCCTCTATATCGGGTTGGAATTATGGGGGATAGCACTTCTGATGTTTTCGAACCTGGCGGTTTCCCACACCAGTTTTTTTCTTATAATCAGTTGTATGCTTTTTGCCTGTGGTATTTTCGATTTTTTCTGGTGGAGTATCATGACAACCAGTTTTGGCTATGTGAAGAACCCGGCCACCATGTTCGGGGCAATCCTGTCGGTCAATGTATTGGGCTCCTGGACCGGTGGAATGAGCAGCAAATATTTACTTAAAATGGAGATGCCCCGCGAAGATATCATGACTATGGGCCTGGTTGTTGTCATGTTCAGCATGGTACTGCTTGTACCCCTTAGAAACAGACTGTCTTCTCTGCTTGTCGACAATGAGTTTCTTGAATTTTCTCATTGGAACGAAAATGCCACCGTTGAAGAAGCTGTTCTCAGAAGGCTCTCCGCGAGAGAGCTTGAGGTATTTGAGCATCTTATTAACGGACTGAGAGACAGGGACATATGTGATGAACTCAACATTTCTCTGAGTACAGTAAAGACTCACAACAGAAAAATTTATACTAAACTGGAAGTGAAAAACCGTGCTGAACTCAGAAGGAATTTTTGTTAAACATTTCTCCTCATATCACCAAAAATTTCTTATAACCAAAAAAGCTGTTTCGACATTTCATTATTGACGAGACAATAACTGAAATGATGTCAATTCTCCCTAGGTCTGCTAAACCTTCCAGCCAAATGTTGTGTCCTTTTGCTATTTTCCAAAAAACTGTCCTGCATGCCTCTTTTTTTAAGAATTAATCCCTGAAATCATCCTTTTTCATACTTGTTAATTTATTAATTTAATTGATACTGTTGCGTAATGTATTGGGGGTAATGTGTGTCTGTTTTAAAAATAGATTCAAGTCAGTGTTTATCTTCACACCTTGGACACACCACTATGCTTTCTCGTGCTCCTGGGTTGGTGGAGTTAAATTAGGTTCATATTTCTTAGAGGAGAAAAACGTATGCCCTTTAGCCAAAACACTGATTTGTTCAAAAATAGTTTTTTCAAACGTAAATTTTTCATTGTATTCATGTTTGCTTTGTTGATCCTGTTACCATGGTGTAGTGCCATTGCCAGTATTGAAAAGTCTCAAGATGAGTTACTTCAGTTTACTTCCAAAGGGCATGTCCTGGCCTTTGACCGTGATGGAGTCTATTTCGCCAGCGGTGATCACATGCTAAAAGTCGAGTTTGCCGGAACTAACGGCGTTACTCCCGAAGCTGTAAATGTGGCTCAAATGAATACAAAACCTCAACCGTTTCGTCAGGTGTCATACAGCAACGTATGGCCCGGGATTGACCTTACCTATGAAGAGGCAAGCGGAGGTATAGTTGAGAGTACTTGGCATATTGCAGCGGGAGCTGAGCCCGAACAAATTCGGTTGAGCTATAGCAGGCCGGTGGAAATTGAAGCTGGAGGTGATCTGAAAATACGGTACGATACCGGGTGGATGAGTGAGTCAAAACCCATAGCCTGGCAGCAGATTGACGGTAATCGTGTTCCCGTGCAGGTTGCATTCACGTTTGAAAACTCCACAGCAAAGGATCCAGCCGTGAGGTTTTCTCTGGGAAAGTATAATACAGACTACCCTCTCCTGATAGATCCGGTATTAGGATGGAATACCTTTCAGGGCTCCACAGAGAGAGATTTTGGGGAAGGCATTGCTGTTGATAGCAGCGGTAATGTGTATGTAGTTGGAAGAAGCGCTGCAACTTGGGGAACACCCATTAATGAATTTAACTCGTACGGCAATGAAGATAATTTCGTGGCTAAATTCAATACTCATGGTGAGCTGCAGTGGAATACTTTTATGGGGAGTCCAGACTGGGCTGAACCGTTTAACTCATCAATTGCGGTTGACTCGAACGATAATGTCTATGTGATAGGATCAAGTGTCGGAACCTGGGGGGCTCCTGTGCATGCTCATGCTGGTGGATATGATGCTTATGTTGCCAAGCTTGATGACACCGGAGCGCTGGTATGGAACACCTTCATGGGGTCTGGAGGTACAAATTCTACTGACTACGGTCACGATATAGCTGTCAATCAAAATGGCAGCAGCATTTTCGTTACGGGGGTCAGTTATGATACTTGGGGAACACCAATTCTCTCTCATGGTGATATAGGAGCTGGTGACGCCTTCGTAGCTGAGTTAAACGGCAGTGGTGAGCTCCAGTGGAACACTTTTCTGGGTTCGTCAGCGACGGATGATAGTGGTCGAGCAATAGCCGTCGATAGCGACGACAATGTTTATGTAACTGGACTAAGCCGCTCTACCTGGGGTGCCGACCCGGTTAATGCACATGAAGGAACACAGGAGGATGCCTTTGTCGCTAAGCTGAATGCCGACGGTACTCTGCTATGGAATACCTTTATGGGCTCATCAGGGTATGATATTGGAAATGATATAGCCGTTGATGCTGAGGGGAATATTTATGTGGTTGGTGAAAGTCCTGCTGAATGGGGAGCTGATCCGGTAAACAGCCACAGTGGCCAAAGAGATATTTTTGCCGCTAAGTTGAATGGTAGTGGTGAGCTGCAGTGGAACACTTTCATGGGCTCGGACCAAACTGAACAGGGAGGGAGAGTTGCAGTGGATTGCCTGGGTACTGTTTACGTGACTGGTTCAAGTAAATCCACCTGGGGTACGCCATGGAATGAACATGCAGGTGAACAGGAAGATGCCTTTGTCGCCCAACTGGATTCCAATGGTGTTCTGGTTTGGAATACCTTCTTTGGTGGAGTAACTGATATGGGCAAGGGTATCGCCACTGACAGCGGCAATATCTATGTGGCTGGACACAGTGATTCAACCTGGGGATCACCAATTAACGCCTATACAGGCTTAATTGACGTTTTAGTCTTTAAAATTACACCAGATCCTCCACAAGCTAATACGAGTTGGTCTTTCAGGGCGATAACCAATAGTGACGGAGGTCGTGGTCCCGTTTTAACCGATACGGATGTGGCCTGGAGTCGTTGGGATGGCACCAATACCAATCTCTATGCCTTTGACGGCAATAACACCAGTCAGCTTACTACCAGCAGCTTTAATGAGCAGAATCTTTTCGCAAGTGACAAGTACATTACCTGGAACTCTCGTTCACCCGATGATATTTACCTCTACGATGGTACGAGTGTTTCGCAAATTACCAATAATAATTATCATAACGCTAGGCCAAAAGTTCATGGTGAGTATATGGCGTGGTCCTATGATCCTGTGAAGATATATGATATTGCATCTGACAGCATCATCTCGACGACAACTGGCTTTAATGATACCGACCCAGATATCCATGGTAATTGGGTTGCCTTCACCAAAGGGTTGGGTCTCCCACGTATTGATTGGATCTATTATTATGATATTTCAGGGGATACATATCATGAATTAGCTATAGGGAGAAGTGCGAAAATCAACGATGATTATATCACGTATCATTTTTACGACGGGAGCAAAAATGAAGTTATGCTTTATGACCGTAATTTTGATACATTCTCTCAAATATCAGTTGGCGGGACCTCGAAATCTATTTTAGCTCTGGAAGATTATCATATTCTTTGGCATGCTGACTCTGGAGATAACAGGACGCTCAATGATTTTCTCCTTCTGCACAACGCTTCTAACGATACAACAAAAGTGCTTTCCGGAGGTATAGGGTCGGATGATGGTGTATCGATCGATGGCAATCGTATAGTTTATGCAGGATATGATGGAGACGATTGGGAAATTTACATCTATGAAATTGACAGCGGCGTGACAACTCAGCTGACAGATAATGAAGACATATCTGATACGCATCCGAAAATACGAGGAGACAGAATCGTCTGGGTTCAGGAAGACAGTGATGAGAATGCAAAAATCATGCTTGCCACTCCACGCACAAGCACTCCTTGGATTCTTTTCATGTCCGCGATTCTTACTGCGACAGAAGCGGGCAAATAAAATCCACTTGAATGGTGTTTTTGCCCAACACTAAACTTCACCTGTGTGAATATACAAAAATTACTTTTTCAAAATGGTATTTCTGAGGGATGGAAATTTTCAGTGCTGATATACAACATGAGCGATGAGGTGACATAATCGTAAGTGCTATGAACTGAACCAGAAAAAGCAGTAGAATGTAAATCAATTACTGCAGGCAGAAATCAATGTCAGACTTCTGCCTGCAGTCTCTACTTTATAGTTTTCCTTAAAAACGTGTGCCGTGGCCGGCACACAACTAATCACTACATTGGGTTTGCTGAGGTCGTTGATATTTTGTGTGCTTTCGGTAAGCCCGGCCATGAACGGCAAGGGCCTCTTGCTACAATCGGCGATTCATCTCAACCATGAAGGATCGTCGATGCACCCCAAAAACATTCCGGTAGACTCTCACATTGACTGGAAGAGAGATTCCTTCGACTATCCGATTTTACATCTCTTTTCTTTTTCTGATTATATCGACGATCTCCCCTATCGTTATTTTTGCTTTAACACAAGGGACATCGAGAGGAGATGAAACAACTTTTCCAGCACTAAAGTGAAATTTCGGCCGTCCTTTCTTCGAATTATCAGTGAATAACCATAGTACC
>JAZBNU010000214.1:0-3664 GCA_036350815.1 Desulfopila sp. | reverse complement strand
TGGGTTTTGATGAGATCACCAAGTACGTAATCGAGCCTGGTGTACATCAGCCTTCCGTACAATGCGGTCTGTTCATTAATATGGACGCTTGGAACAAGCTGCCTGCCGACCTTCAGTGGATCGTAAAAATCGCTGCCAAAGAAACCCAGCTCTGGTCCAACGCCTGGCAGGAGAATTTGAACATCGAAGCTATCAAACTGTTCAAAGAGAAAGTGGAATTCGTCAAAATGGATGATGAGGCCATTACCGAATTTGCTAAAGTTACCAAAGCGTATCTTGATGAAGTTAAGGCAAAATATCCTGATGTAAAAGAAACTCTTGATTCTCAGGAAAAATTCAAAAGTGATTTTGCTGAATGGCGTGAAATACGCGGTGGCATAACCCCATGGCCGATTGATGACTTCATCAATGGCAAACGTATGCAGTAATCTTTAAGTCTCTGGTCGGCGGGAACGGCATTGTGTCCCGCCGATTACTCTCTTTACTTTATTTTCAGCTTCAGATTTCGAGGTTTTTTATGCAACAGATTGCCCGCATTATTGACGCTGTCATCGAGTTTGTCGGGTTCTACTCTGCCTATCTGGTCCTGCCGCTGATTGGAATAGTCAGTTATGAAGTTTTCATGCGTTACGCTCTTGGTGCTCCAACTTCCTGGGCCTTCGAGATGACGGTATTCGTCTACGGAGTACACTATATGCTTGCGTTGGGATATGCTCATAAGCACGATGGACATGTCTCAATTGATGTCTTTCAAGCACGACTCCCCGAAAGAGCGAGAAGCTATGTCCGTATCGTCGCCAACCTGGTTATGTTTCTGCCTACCATAGGCATGCTGACTGTCTGGTCTTTTATTTATGCTGCTACATCATGGGGAATGAGCGAGCGCGCCTCTTCTTCCTGGGGGCCGATTATATATCCTTATAAGATGATCATGGCTGTCGGTTTTCTTTTGTTTTTTCTTCAGGGCGTAGCTAAACTCATTAATGATTTCCGCTCACTACGCAATTAGAGCAACTCACTGTCCACTTCGGAGATGTTAACGATGACCCCCGAACTCATGACCTTCCTGATGTTTGCCACGCTTGTGGCTGCCATTATTGTCGGACACCCATTGGCGGTAACCCTCGCAGTGGTTGCCACCGTTTTCGGTCTGATTGATAATGGCTTCAATGTCCCCGGGCTGCTTGACCTTTTTGTCAACAACTCCTGGGGAATTTTCCTCAACTATACGCTGGTTGCCATTCCACTTTTTATATTTATGGCGCAGATACTAGATCGCTCCAAAGTCTCGGAAGGACTTTTCGATGCCCTCTATATCGTATTGGGCGGCATGCGAGGCGGTCTCGGTCTTGCCGTTATTGTCGTGTCAACGGTTTTTGCCGCAACTACCGGAATTATCGGCGCCTCTGTCGTCGCCATGGGGCTGATGGCCGGCCCTGCTCTCCTGCGACGGGGCTATGAAAGAGGTATGGCCGCCGGTATTATCTGCTCTTCCGGTACTCTTGGTATCCTTATACCACCAAGCATCATGCTGGTAGTGTATGGCGGACTGACAGGGCTGAAGGAAACTTCCGTCGGTAATCTCTTTGCCGCTGCTATTTTTCCCGGCCTGCTGCTTTCCGGTCTATATCTGACCTATGTTTTTGTACGCTGCTCCATCAACCCAAAACTCGGACCCCCGATCCCTCGGGAAGATCGTACCGCCACAGTTCTGCAGAAAATCATCATGACCGCAAAGAATTTTGTACCTCCATTCGGTCTGATTCTTGTGGTTATGGGGACAATTCTGGCTGGTATGGCCACACCTACTGAAGCTGCAGCGCTCGGGGCCGTCGGAGCAATGGTTCTTGCCCTCATCTATCGTAAGTTGAACTGGGAAGTTATTACCCTTGCTGCCGGAGCAACTGCCCGCACCACAGCCATGATCATGGCGCTTTTTATCGGTGGTAAGCTTTTCAGTGTGGTATTCCTTAGCATGGGTGGCGGTGATGTTGTTGCAGATCTGCTTCTCGGCATGGATGTCAGTCCCTATGTCGTTCTTGGAATTATGATGGCTGTCGTCTTTTTTCTCGGCATGTTTATAGATTGGGCCGCAATTCTGCTGGTGGTTGTTCCTATTTTTACGCCGATCGCCATGGATCTCTATTTTGACCCACTCTGGTTCGCCATGCTGGTCTGTGTTATGCTGCAGACCTCTTTTTTGACGCCTCCATTCGGGTATGCGCTCTTCTATTTTAAAGGAGTTGCTCCAGAAGAGTACACCATGGGAGATATTTATCGCGGTATCATTCCCTTTGTTATGCTGCAGATTGTCGGACTGGCCTTAATGATTGCCTTTCCGTCGATCATTACCTGGCTGCCGGATCTTTTCTTCGGCCGGTAGACATTGGCCTCAGGTCTGTTTAAGGGGATGTCATTGTTGTGATGCCGTTACTGAGGCCCTGCTTGTATGGCGGGGCCTTTTCTTTTTTGTGATGAACTACAGTTGTTGCCGGTAAACGATCCTCGATTCTGAAATTTTCTCAATATTACTGATGCATATTTGGAATTTACTGTATCCGGTCAATTGATGAGGCATTTTAGCAAACAAAAACTATGCTCAACATTTAGCAAAGGTCGGCCGATATTAGTGCGTATTGCGTGTATGAATTGCGGCTTGGGCTGATATGAAATCCATTGCGTTACATGCTGTGAGAGACAAATTGTAACGCCAGCAGCTGTGTTTTCCAAATATTCCATCTTGAATTCCTGGATGAACCTTTGCTTTCACACACATTTTATGAAATGCAATTGTTCAGAAATACTCTTTGGCGGCCCCACCAAACTGCGATAGAATGAAGTGAGTAGCAGGTTTCTTCCTTTACGCCTTCTCCGGAGAAAAATTATGATCGAACAACAAAAATATGTACATAGATTCATGGAAGCTTCACGCCGGGTCGGCGCTGAAGTTGTTGAACTGCAAAATCTTCAGGAGGCTGCAGAGTATGTAGCTTCCAGAATTGATGGTAGAACTTTGATCCCCGAGACTGCCCTCAGCAAAAAACATGATCTGAAAAATCTTATGACCCACGCCGGCGTAGATGTGTTTGCCGGAAAATTTCGTGACGCCGGCCATATGCCGAATGCCGGAATTACGTTCTGTAATTTTGCCATGGCGGATACCGGAACCGTGGTTCTGGAGAGTACTGACGAGGAAGTTCGGCTCGCCACAACATTGCCGGATATCCATTTTGTCATAGTGGATCCGGAAAAGATTTTGCAAGACAACCTTGCTGCGGTGCAGCCGATGACCGCGATGCATATTGGTTCAAAACCGTGTTTCATGGCATATATTACCGGGCCAAGCAGAACAGCCGATATTGAAAGAGTCCTCACCATAGGCTGTCATGGCCCCCGTGAGCTTCATATACTGGTGATACCCTCTATATCCAGTGATCTTCTGGAGATGTGATACAAAGCACTCTCACGCGTCATAAAATTACTGAGATAGGGCTTCGCGTAGTATGACCCTCACAAGCACTCATTAGAAAAGGAGAAGGAAATGGCTGATGCTGCCCAATATAAAAAGAGTATCGAAAATGCACTGAACAATCCAAAGCTCAGTGAAGCTCTTCATCTTTTTGGAGATGCCTATCTCATCGCCCGTGAAAATGCCTTCCGAGGT
>JAZBNU010000213.1:0-7943 GCA_036350815.1 Desulfopila sp. | reverse complement strand
TGAACCGCTTCTTATATTTTCCAGAAACACAGATTCTTGCCAAACTCTTCCGGGGTGCATACATTTTACCCACGTTATAAGATCGTTGTAACTTTATGATATCCGGGACGGACAGCAGTTTCGTAAAACGTCCTTTACCCAAGGAGGAGACCATGAGCCAGGGCAATCATCCCCACGAACATACTCACGACCACGAGCATGAGCATAAGCATGACCACAGCCACAGTCATGACGGAAAAGAACACAGCCATGAGCATCATCATCGTCATAGCCACCCTCACTCTTTTGAACATGTTCATCCTCATTCTCATGACAGCGACAGCAATGACCACAGCCATGACCATGAGCCGGTTCATGAAAAACCGCATGTCCATGAACACCCCGACCATGACAAGGAGCCCCATGATCATGAACACTAGCCTGCATATTTCATGAAAACATTTCTCCATAAGCCTGGACTACTTGTGAGCAGTGCGTCCAGTCCCATATCCTTTCCTTTCAGCCTGGGTGCTTGAAGAAAACAGCATGCCACTATAAGATAGAGTTGGTTGATGTGTTGTGACAGCCAAGGTGTGAACTCTTGTAAAAAGGAGAGGAAGATGGCTCGACTGATCAAAAAACACTCCAAAGCAAAAGGGCTGCAGCCTGGTCATGTGGTTTTCATCGGGCAGAAAAAAGAAGAAAAACCACGATTCAGAATTATCGATTACACCAGGACGGATCTCGCAGAGGTTGAAGCGAATTCCATTGAGGAGTGCTTTCCTTTTAAAAATACCGAATCCATCACCTGGATAAATATCGACGGACTCCATGATGTTTCCGTAATCGAAAAAATCGGCGCTCATTTCGGCATCCATCCCTTGATTATGGAGGACATAGCCAATACCGGGCAACGACCTAAGCTTGAGATAGGTGACAGTGCAGTTTTTTTGAGTATAAAGATGCTTTATCTCGAAACTGAGAGCAATGCTCTTGTTTCCGAACAGTTCAGCTGCATTTTTGGAGCAAACTATGTTATCTCTTTTCAGGAAAGAGTTGGCGATGTGTTTGAATCTGTCAGAGAGCGCCTGCGTAAGAATGCGCCACGGGAAAAGTTTTTAACCACTGACTACCTGGCATATGCTCTGGTGGACGCTGTTGCTGATCACTATTTTGTTGTTCTGGAAGATATTGCTGCAAGGATAGAGTCCCTCGAAGAAGTACTGATAGAGACTCCCAAACCGGATAATCTCGCAATTATACATGAGCTGAAGAGACAGCTGATACTGATGCGCAAAGCGACCTGGCCCCTTCGTGAGGTTGTCAGCGGGATGGAACGGGCCGACTCAGTGCGTATACTGCCGGGTACGAAACCATATATTCGGGACCTGTACGAACATACCATCCAGGTGATCGATACTGTCGAGACTTTCAGAGATATGGTGTCAGGACTCCTTGATATCTATCTTTCCAGTATCAGCAATAAGATGAATGAGGTCATGAAGGTGTTGACCATTATTGCTACAATCTTTATCCCTCTGGGCTTTCTGGCAGGGGTGTACGGCATGAACTTCGATACTGCCGCAAGTACGTATAATATGCCGGAACTGGGTATGCCCTATGGCTATATCCTGTTCTGGGTATTGTCATTGACCATCAGTTTCGGGCTGCTGCTTTTTTTCAGGAAGAAAAATTGGATTTAACCTGTTACAATCGTTTTCAAAAGGTGATGAGGTTGATCCTGTTTCTCGGACTGTTTGACTGGGGAATAAAAGTACCGTACAATTGCTCCATCTGATGCTGTAACCCGAATTTCTCATGAACATTGTGTCGAATTCCTTAAACTGGATTACATTCCGCTGTATTAAGTCGGTTTTCTTTCATAAGAAAACCATACACAATGTTCACCAAAGGCCAGCCGATCTTGCCGTGCCTGCAGCGTTGCTGAAGCAATGTGCATAGACAACTATAGCTCATTGCTTCACGCCGCGCATCCACGGCAACCTCGGCTGGTGAGAAATTCGGGCTAGGAATTTTCTGTCGAAAAATCAAAAAGGCAGAATCAAGCTGATTGAGAAACTGCGCAGGATAACAGGGGGATGAAAATGAAATATATTACCTGCAACGACGCCACTATCCCGGCCCTTGGCCTTGGAACCTGGAAAGCGAAAAAAGGAGAGGTTTATGGTGCCGTCAGAGAAGCTTTGCATATCGGTTACAGCCATATTGACTGTGCTCCGGCCTATAATAACGAAATTGAAGTGGGAGCGGCTCTCAGCGAGATGACAGGCTCCGGGCAGGTTCTGCGGAAGAACCTCTGGATAACTTCAAAATTGTGGAATAATGCCCATATCCCCGAAGATGTGGAACCGGCACTGCGAAAGACCCTGAAAGATCTTCAGTTGGAGTACCTTGATCTTTTCTTGGTACACTGGCCTGTGGCCTTTGTGCCCACGGTGACTCTTCCCAGAGACGGCTCCTCCTACCTGTCATTGGATGAAGTTCCGTTGCTGGAAACCTGGCAGGCCATGGAGGAGTGTGTCGCTAAGGGGTTAGTCAGACATATCGGCGTCTGTAATTTCAGCACAAAAAAACTGGACGATTTGCTGAGCAGGGCATCGATTATGCCCATGATGAATCAGATTGAACTGCACCCATATCTGCAACAGGACAAGATGCTCGCGTTTTGCAGGCAAAATCACATCCCGGTTACAGCTTACTCGCCGCTGGGGTCGTCGGACAGGCCCAGGGGAATGAAGAAAAAAGATGAGCCTTCACTGCTGCATAATCCGGTTATTACCGAAATAGCGAAAAAACATGAGAAAACAGCAGCGCAGGTGCTGATTGGCTGGGCGCTGGCGAGAGAAACCATCGTCATACCAAAGTCAGTCAATCAGGCACGATTGCGGGAGAACTTTCAGGCGACCGATCTTCTTCTCGATACTGAAGATTTGGCAAAAATCGCCGGTCTTGATATGGGATACCGCTATGTCGATGGTTCTTTCTGGGAAGTTCCTGGGTCAGGCTATACCATGGCGGAACTATGGGATGAATAGCATCACCTGGATGGAAAGCCAGGCAAAGTCAAGCTCTCTCCGCCGGCCCTGCCTCAGTGAGAAGACGTTCTGCAGTAAAACCACGAGCTCGACAGAGTGGCTGTTGAAGCCGCCGCATAAAAAGACTATTTGGGCGGCTTCACCGATTATTCAGTCCTCAGCTTCACCTGATCAATTTTGTCCAGTAAATCCCGTTTTTTTATCGGTTTTGTCAGATACCCGTCACACATTTCCTTAAAAGAGCGCATGATTGTCTTAATATCGTCGAGAGCACTCGTCATAATGATGGCAGACTTCCTGCCGGAAATGTTGAATGTTGACTGCTCCAGTTCCCGGATTGTCCGAAGAGTTTCTATACCGTCAATTATCGGCATCATAATATCAAGGCATATAACGTCATAAGGGTCACCGGTTTCCATGGCAGATTGTATTGTATTCAGGGCTTCTTCACCGCTATATGCCACATGACATTCCCCGGAGTCTTTCAGGTAATTCAGCAGGAGACCTGCACTTGTTTCATTATCATCAACTATTAAAAATTTCATGATTTTTTCAGTGTCTTTAGCGCTGATTGATGAACGTTCAACCTCAACTGTCGCTGCCAAAATACGAGGGTACCTGAAGCAAAACAGAGCAATTATACCCTGGTTTACCTGTGAAGGAAAATTGTATATGAAACAGAAGAAAAATGGGAGAAAAGCGAAGAAAAAACCGTTCACTATTCTGAGTTTTTTTCTTTTTTCAGCTGCTCCGGGGTCATGGTCCAGAAAGGTGTGCCGTCACTGGTCAGCCTTACCTTGAACTCAAAGTGATCGCCTTTTTTTACCTTGGCGGCAATATAGACATCTTCACCATCTATTTCGGCCCAGCTTCCCTTCACCTTCACCTGATCTCCAATTTTGATCCCGGTTTCTTTGGCTGAAGCATACGTTTCAGGACAAAGGTGCACCACAATATTGTCATCTCCCGATTCCTGAAGGATGAGTGCTGTTCCGGGATCCATACCGGGTAGTGGCGTTACTTCAGTAAACCTTACAACTTTTCCCTTTAAAGAGTCCCTTTCTTTAGGATTGTACAGGTCATTATATGCAGAACCGGCCTCCCAGCCTTTGAGACCTTCAGCGGCATGGGCCGTTGCCGGTTTTCCGGGAAACAGATTGAACAGCATAAATAAAAACATCATCGCACCAGCCGTTCGAATTGTCACTTTTGTGTGCATACATTCCTCCAGATAATTGTATAGTCTATGGAAATACATCCTTCAGCAAACCTAAGCGTAATAAAGATAAAATCAAGAGCTCTGTTTTCAGTAAAAATGAGATATTGATCTTAAAGTAAATTGTTATTCCTGATTACCCCTGAAACTCAGCATCGTGATTTTAAGGGGGCAGGGTCGCTCTTTTCTCGGGTGTCTGCAGCCAGGACGTCTGCAGTCAAGCCCCCATGGAAGGGTTTATGGCGTCCCGTGAAAAGAGTGATCCTGCCCCATAGGGCTTGCTGATCTTTAGGGGGAATCAGATTGTTATTTTTTACTTCAAAATCAGCCTGTTCCTCTTCAAGACGCCTGGCGGCAGCACCTGGGAGAGCAGTGTTTCTTGCAAGGATGCTATAGGCAACAGGCACGATCAACGTGGTAAATAAAGTTGCCGAGAGGACACCTGTCAGTACCACAACGCCGATAACCATCCTGGTTTCGGCCCCGGCACCAAAGGAGAAAACTAGTGGCAGAGCGCCTGCAGCCGTGGTGATTCCAGTCATAACTATCGGTCGCAGCCTGATCTCTGCCGCCAGAAGAACAGCATGGTAAAACGATTTCCGTTGTCCGCGCAGCTGATTAATAAATTCAACAATGAGAATACCATTTTTGGCAGCTAATCCTATGAGCATGACCAGACCAATCTGACTATAAAGATTCAATGTGGAACCGGTGACATATAATCCGACAAGGCCTCCTGCCATGGCGAGCGGAACAGTAAGCATAATCACCAGAGGGTGGAGATAGCTTTCAAACTGGGCAGCAAGCACCAGGAAAACCACCAGCAGGCCAAGGAGAAAAACAAACAGGATCGACCGGGCTGATTTTTTATAGTCACGGGACTGTCCTTTGTAGTCTATGATGACCTGCTCCGGCAAGTGCTCCTTGACGAGTTTTTCCATATGTTGAAGAGCTTCTCCCAGCACCAGTCCGTCATCAAGATTTGCCTGTATGGTAATGGACCGGACACGGTTAAAGCGGTTAAGACTGTTTGAATCTGCAATTTCTTCAAGTGAAACCAGGTTAGCCAGGGGAATCAAATCTGCTGTCCTTAAGGAGCGGACAAAAATATTCTGCAGGTCGGTCGGGGTCCTCTGGGTTGAGCGCTCTCCTTCCAGGATGACATCATATTCTTCTCCCTTTTCCAGATAGGTTGTGACTCTTCTGGAGCCGAGCATTGTCTCAAGCGTTCTGCCCACCTCGCCTACCGTCACTCCCATTTCGGCAGCACGGTCATAATCCACGTTTACCAGAAGCTGAGGTTTGGTTTCCTTGTAATCCCAATCCAGTCCCACCAGTCCTGGATTATCACCATTTATTTTCTCCACCAGAATATCGCGCCACTCGGCTAGTTCCTCATAGGAGCCGCCGCCGATGACAAATTGCAAGGGTTTTTGGATGGATGCACCAAAGCCCTGCCGCATTATCGGGAACGCCTGAACGCCAGGAAGATCGGCAAGAAGCCCCCGCACCTCATGGAGTATGTCCCACGCCGAACGCCTGATTTTCCAATCGTTCAGCACCATGATAACAATGCCGGTATTGAAGTTTTCAAAATTGGCAAAGGTCCGCGGAGCTCGAACCAGAAGTCTGGTGGCTTCTCCGTTATCAACAAATGTCATTAACCTCTGCTCAATCTCATTCATATACTCTTCCATGTACGAATATGTCGCACCTTCCGGGCCGTTGACGATAACAAAAAAGGCTCCACGATCTTCTTTTGGTGCATATTCGCTGGGAATTTTATCAAAAAGCCAGAACATGGCCCCGACTAAAACAGCAAAGGCACTCAAAACTATGGCAGGCCGACGGATACATTTTTTCAGTAATCGCCGGTAAAACCTGCGAATACCCCTGTAAAACCGGTCAATGCGGGGTTGGGTCCCTTGTGTCTTTTTGGGAACGAGGACTTTTGAGGCGAGCATTGGGGCAAGGCTCAACGCTGCAAAACTCGAAAGAAAAACAGCTGAGGCCATGGTGAGGGCAAACTCGGAGAAGAGGCGTCCCACATCGCCCTGAAGAAATGAAATGGGAACAAATACTGAAACCAGAACCACCGAGGTGGCAATTACGGCATATCCGACCTGACGGGTACCGTTAAACGCGGCGACGAGAGGCTTCTCGTTCTTTTCATCCATGCGGCGATAGATATTTTCCAGCACCACGATGGCATCATCGACCACAAGTCCGATTGCCAGAACCAGGGCAAGCAAAGTGAGCAGATTAATCGAGAACCCGAGAATCTGCAGCACTGTAAAGGTAGCGATGATTGAAACAGGAACAGTGACCGCGGGCACAATCGTTGCCCGGATGCTGCCTAAAAAGAGATAAATGACCAGCACAACAAGACCAAGGGCAATCGCAAGAGTTTTGTATACCTCCCTGATAGCACCTTCAATGAATACAGAAGAATCGTAGCTCTGTTTGATCTCCATCCCGTCGGGGAGATTTGTGTTGAGGAACTCTGCCTTTGCCTTGGCTGCACGGGCGACATCGATAGTATTGGCCGTCGACTTCTTGATGATGCCCAACCCCACCATGGCTTCACCATTGCCCCGGAAAAAAGTGCGGTTTTCGGTTGTTCCCCGCTCAACGCGGGCGACATCCTGCAGGCGCACAATATAGCCTGCTTCACCCCGGACAAGGGCTAACCGGCCAAAGTCCTCGGCAGAGCGAAATGTGCGGTTTACCCGCACGGTGAATAACCGCTCATGCGATTCAATACTGCCGGCTGGCAGTTCAAGATTCTCTGCACGCAATGCATTTTCAATATCAACGGCGGTAAGCTGCCGGGCGGCCATCTCTTTCCGGTCCAACCAGATGCGCATGGCATAGCTCTGCCCTCCTCCAATTCTGATCCGGGAAACACCATCAAGAACTGAAAAGGCATCCACCAGATAACGGTCGGCATAATCCGTCAGTTCCGGTACGGATAAACGGTCGCTGACGAGATTCAGCCACATGATTACATCATCATTAGAGTCAACCTTCTGGATTTCAGGAGGGTCTGACTCGTTGGGCAGGTCGTCGATAATTGTGGAAACCCGATCGCGAATGTCATTGGCGGCACTGTCAACATTTCTGCCGGTGGAAAACTCGATGGTAACGGTGGATTGTCCTTCCTGGCTTGATGAGGAAATGAATTCGATGCCTTCCACTCCGGCAACCTGTTCTTCTATCAGCTGCGTGATCTGGGTTTCGACAACGCCGGCTGAGGCACCGGGGTAGAGGGTTTCGATGGTTATAATCGGCGGGTCTATATCCGGATATTCGCGTAATGGAAGTGACGAAAAAGAGACAAGCCCAAATACCACCAGTAAAATCGACAGTACCGAGGCCAACACAGGCTTTTTGACTGAAATATCAGAAAGTATCATTGGCCGGTATCCTTGTTCTGCCGTCTCAGCATCTGTTCAAGGCTCTCGTTGCCGCTGTCAACTGCCAGGATTTTAACCGGTTGTCCGGGTCTTACCTTGAGAGTTCCATGTATTACCACAAAATCACCTGGTGAAAGTCCTTTGCGAATTTCTACTTCTCCAGGCCTTCGGCTGCCAATCTCGACTTCACGTTTTTCAGTGATTGCCGGGCTGGACGTCTGATCCACCAGAAGCACGAAGTTTTTACTGCCCAGAGGCAGCAGTGCTTCCTCGGGG
>JAZBNU010000212.1:0-6141 GCA_036350815.1 Desulfopila sp. | reverse complement strand
TCCATCATACGCCCGATAGAGGAAAAACTGTACGACAGTAAAAACTATTTGGAAAAACCAGCTCTTCCAGAAAAAATGGCCCGGAAAGTACGGGAAATTCTTGATCGGAACTGACAGCTGATACAGTTTTGTCTCTCAAGCGGACTTCACTCCCCGAAGGCGATAGTGCATCGCTTTTAAAGACAATCCGAACCTCTCCGAATATTTATCTCCACCTGCCGCCAAAATCAAATAGCCTATTTTTTTCCTACAGTCTTTTCAAGATTCTTTGCGCTTCCCAAAAGTGCTGCTCAGCAAACTGAGGAAAAAGCTGTCTTTTTACCGCTATTTCAGTCAATTTTGGAGAGACGCATCCATTAGCGGTTCATAAGTTTTTACAATTCAGAGCCCCATAAACGGGATACGTTCAATAACGAAATTGAAATTTTCTATTTCACTAAATCGGTTCATCATATACAGGCCAGCCATCATCATATGACACAATTTCGGGAGCCTCAGAACATTCGGGTGAGGACCAAGGAGGTGTTCGCTGTTTTTTTCTCTTCAAAGATATGCAGATGGGTGAGAAAAATCCTTTATGATATGAGTTAATAGAGTTGGCACTAGTGCTAACCCATTGCTGCAAATGAGAATGGGTTTAAGAACTGGCGCTGCCATAAAAGGTTAGTATCAACTTCGCTAAGCTACGTATTCCACTGAATCTGGACAGTCAGTCCAGTCGAAACCGGACACTGATTCCTTTCCAATCTGGACATCTAATCCAGTGATTTCGGACACCCTTGTCGGAGCGAAGCGACGCATATCAAGAACCGTCAGTGTAAAAAAAACGGGTATACCTCTGTTTTCCTCTCACGAAAGACAATGGAGGCCACCAGATTCTCCCGCAAGATTTATATTGTAATCGATGCATGATCACACTAAGCAAAGCTTACTCTCAATGGGTGGCATTCTGAAAGCTCTTTCCTTCTGCCCTTTAAAACAGCATTTTTATGACCACATGAACTGCATTGGCTATGACAGCTCTTTGTTAACTGGAAATGGTCTCAAATAAAATGGGTATATGACCTGAATCACATCAACTGATATTATCATGAACAATCTCACTCAGTTCTGCAATACGGTAAGGTTTTCTAATCAGACCTTTCAGGCCGCTAAGATTCATATCCTCGATGTCCTCTTCTCGGGCAAAACCGGAGGAGAGAACAACGCGCACATTTGCATCCAGTTTTTTCAGCAGCAGGAAACAATCCCGCCCATTCATCAAAGGCATAACCATATCTAGAACAACAAGATCAAACGCTCCTTTCTCTTTCTTAAAAATAGTAACAGCCTGCTGTCCATCTTCGGCAAGTACAACCTCATAGCCCAAATCTTCCAAAATTGTTTGAGCGGTTATCCGCATCACCTCCTCATCATCTACAACCAATATTCGGCCACTGCCCTTTTTTACTGAATGCTGTCTTGTGGTCTCAATCGTTTTATCTACATCAGTCAAAGGAAGTAATATCTGGAAAGCAGTTCCTGAGCCTTCCTCACTGTATACATATATAGCGCCGTTATGTTGCTGGACACTGCCGTATACTGCCGCTAAACCAAGCCCTGTGCCCAAACCCTGCTCCTTGGTAGTAAAGAAAGGATCAAATATTTTGGTATGGTATTCCAATGGAATACCGCAACCTGTATCACGAATTTCAATCTCCAGATAATTCCCAGGTTGAATTGCAAAGGTCGATGTTTCGCAATATGCTTCGTCAATTTCAAGCTTTTGCGTAGCAATCAAAAGCTTCCCTCCATCTGGCATAGCATGGGCGCCATTTATTCCCATATTTAAGAATATATTCTGCAACTGTGACGGGTCTCCGACAACAGTTGACAGTTCAGCTGCTAAATCCAGGTCAAGGGTAATCCTCCGATCTATCGTATTTTTTAGCAAAACCATGGTCTCATGAATAATTTCATGTACATCAACAACAGTTGAAGCTTTTGGGTTATGACGGGAAAATGTCAGTAATTTTCCGGTTAAAGCTGCTGCCCTGGAAGCGGCATCAATAATAGTTTGATGGAGTTTTTTCGCTTTTGGATCATCAGGCAAATGAAACCCGAGCAGTTCAGTCGCACCCATAATACCGCCAAGCATATTGTTGAAATCGTGAGCAATGCCTCCGGCCAACGTTCCGACTGCCTCTAATTTCCTACTATGATTGAGCTGTTCTTCCAACTGCTGCTCTCGCGTTACATCATCTATACGTATAACGGCGCCATCCACTCCATTCGTAACAAGCGGATATATAGTAATATTCTCATACAGAACATGGTCCTTTTCACTTTGCAACCGCTTTAGACCTGTGTGTTTTTTTCGTGTTTTAATTGCATTGTACACTTGTTCCATCTCATCAGAAAACCGAGGCAAGACCTTATCCAAAGACTGTCCCAATGCTTCTCTTGATGACAGCCCGGTAATGCGTTTAGCTTCCATATTCCACTGTGTAACAATACCGTCCAGATTGACCCCTACAAGTACAGAAGGCATTGAATCAATAATGTTGGCAAGATAGTTACGCAACTTCCGCAACTCTTCTTCGGCTATCTTTCGATCAGTGATATCGCTATATGTACCCAACACACCAATTATTTTCCGGTTTTCATCCCGTATCGGCACCTTGTTGGTCAACACCCAACTCGTTGAACCATCAGGTCTTCCCTGGGGTTCTTCATACATTATTCGAGATTCACCTGTATCCATAACGAACCGATCATCCTTTCGAAACAATTCTGCCTGAGCTGCAAAGGCTAAGTCATGGTCTGTTTTTCCTATCAGTTCCTCGGGCGTTGTCAGTCCAGCGTCGTCGCTGAATGATCGATTACAGCCAAGATATCGACAATTCAAATCTTTCCAGAATACCCGTACCGGAATAGTATTCAGAACAAGTCGCAACATCCTGCTTGTCTCCATCTGAGCCCGCTCAGCCATCACACGTTCAGTGATGTCAGCCACTGAAGCGATTACATACCTGACAGACCTATCTGGGTTCCGTATGCATGAAATACTTAGATGAGTATAAACAATCTGACCATTCTTATGATAAACCCGAGGGTCATGCTCATAATTTTCGATTTCATCAGCAACCATACGGTTAAAACTGACCATCCCTTCAGCTAAGTCCTGCGGCTCAAAGAACTCGCTCCAGGGTTTTGCTAACACTTCCTCTTCCTCATATCCAAGCATTTGACATAACCGCTCATTAGCACGAATCCAGCCTTCATCTGTTGTCACAATAGCTATGCCGATATTACCGTACTCAAACTGAGACCGAAACATCGCCTCACTTTCTTTCAGCTGGCTTATCAGATTACGTACCTCTGTTTTTTCATTTTCGAGGCCTTCTACCATATCGTTAAACGAAGCCATCAACAGCCCAAACTCATTATCGGAAAGGTCATCGATTTTCTCAAGATTTCCGCCAGCAACATCATCTGTTGCTTTTATGAGTCTCGTCAATGGTCTGTTTATAAACAGATAAAACGCTACTAGCAGAGTGCTGAGGACTCCCATGAAAACGCCAATGGCACTCATGTGTGTTATGGTATAGGCCATGTTGACAGGTGTACGATAATCTTCTTCGAAAACAAAGCTTACAATATGCCAGTCCCAGAATGGGAAAAACTGCACATAGGATTTTACCATTTTGCCATTATAATCAAAACCGAGGGCTGACTCGTCCTTCAGAGCAAGCTGCGGGCCAGTCCAACGCTCTGGTGAGTGATCCAATGAACTCGCCAGCACATGTTTTTCCGATTGAACCACCATCAGGTTAATATCTGGAAACTGTTCGCTAATTGTTTTAATTTTGTCTATTACCTCATTTTGCATCACCTCATTCATCTCTTGGTTTTTCTCAAGCCTCAGATCCAATAGATAGCTGAAGCTCTCTTCACAGGCTTGCAAGCCCAGCATGGATGATAATTGGAGATTGGAATCAAACTGTCGCTTTAAATATGTCTCCAATGGTGCCGACATATAGGTAACGAGGAGTGTGGACACTGCAAAACCAATTATAACTACAGGTAGCAGCACCTTGAAGAGTATTCGTTTGAAGAATGGGATTTTTTTCCTTTTCATGTGAGCCATCGGCAACTAAAAAATTGGTTTCGCTGTCTGCATTTTCTGCGGCCAGACGATTTCTTTTTTGCCATTCTGCCATTGGATAATAATAGAGTTATGGCCAACCTGCAGGCCAGATGGGTCGACCTTGAATCGTCCCAGGACGGTCACCGTATCAAGAGCAGCAATGTAGTCACGTAAGATGTCATTGTCCAGCGTCTGAGTACGCTTGATGGCCTGTTCATAAAGCTGACATGCTGCGTAGGCAGAGGCAGCGTGAAAAGAAGGCATGTGCCCCGTGAATTCTTGGAAATCCACTATGAATTGTTTTGTTCCCGGAAAAGGTATGCGCTCATCAGGCTCCCACTGTGACGGGCCAAATATTAAATTTGCAATGCTTCCTACTTTTTGTTGAAAATCAGGATGAACGGGAACAATTGGCATTGCGAGGACATCCGGCCTGTAGTTCATTTCATCCAGCAGACGCAGTAATTCGTATGAGTCCGGCGGGTAAGAAGAATTAATCAGTCCGCAACTATTAACCGCTTTGACCTCTGCGAGAAGTGCGGGAAGCTCCTTTTTGCCATCATGGTAAGATTTCTCTAAAGCAATTTCGATTTTAAAGGCTTTAGCCCACTCTTCCACACCGCGGACAATATCGAGATTAAATACAGAATTATCATCATAGATCACAGACACAGTCCTGCATCCTTTTTTGGCCATTATATCGAGCAGTCCCACAAATTGCCTTTTGGCCGGTGCATATACCTGGAAGAGATAGCGGGCATCCCCCTGCCACGGTTTTTCAGCCGCCGCTGCGATTGCAAGCATGAGCTTGCTGTGCCGCTCACTTATCTCTGATGCTGCCAGAGTAAGCGGAGTACTGTAGGGAGATAAGACAAGATCAACCTTATCCTCTTCGATTAGTCTGGTATACAGTTGCCGGGTTAATCCTATGTCACTCTTGTCGTTGTAAAGGACCAGGTGCACCTGCCGCCCAAGCAGTCCCCCTTTCTTATTTATCTCTTTAGCCCAGAGTTTAAAAGCCTCCTGCCCCATCATTGATGGCTCCACATATTTCCCTTCCAAAGAGGTAGTAGCACCTATGAGAATGGGTAGCTCATCAGCAGAATGTACTGTATTGCATAGAAAAAATACCACTAACACCAATCCTGATAGCCATTTTATGTGTCCTATCATGAGCATTATCTCCTGAGTCATAAATGATGTGATTAGGATCTTTAAAAAAGTGTGCAGAGGATATTCTGAAAACGCAGTGAAGACCTCAGAACTGTACCCTTATTTTCCTGATGTAGATTCAGCATATCCTTTATAATAAAAGTTTCCAAATTATATCATATCAAAGGCAATGTCTGACTAAGCAAATAGGAGTTTTAAAACCATTATCTCCTCATAATCCTATGATTTTTTCTTTATATTTCAGCTAAAATCAGTTCGTCACAGCGTTCCTGGAACTCAAGAAAGTGGGAATCGGGCAACCTCCACAAGGAACTCTCCTGCGGTTTCCTTCTCCTGTATATTTTGATCCCGCTGCTGTATTCCATACCCCTCCGCTTTTGCCGGCAAGGGAGCTATCATAGCCGCAATATCTGGCATTCTTCATACATTGGCAATGAGTTGGAAGGACTATGGGGTGGGATCTTCCAATCCGGATTGGCAATAGTCTTCATCGAAGGTCTATATTCTAGCCAGCCCGCTGAGAAAGGGACAATTTTGACAGATGAACATTTTTTTTGTATTGAAAGAGATACTCACGTCTTCAGCGATTCGACCCCAAAAAAAACTGTTAGAAAAATATGAAAAACTCCAGGAAAAGGGCTACAGAAGTGGACTTTCAGCAACTCCTAGATGATATCCTGCCGCAGGTTGGACCTTTTTTAAAAGAGGGGAAAGGCAGGGTAGCTGATTATATTCCAGAACTTTCCTGTGTCTCCCCTGGAAAATTTGGTATGGCGATACATACGGTGGATGGAAATGTTTTCAAAGTCGGTGATGCTGATGAAAATTTTTCAATCCAG
>JAZBNU010000211.1:0-4674 GCA_036350815.1 Desulfopila sp. | reverse complement strand
TACAAACTGTACCCAGCACAAATCAAAGAATATCTGCATTAATTATTTGATTTTTCATTATAAACATGGCAGTAACTTGCTTTTTCATGAAATGTTGGGGCTAGGGGAACCAGTTTTCCGCAAGAACTGCTACCTTTAGCAGCGGAATCAAATCGTGGGACTGAGGTTCAGAGTTTTTGCGCTACTTCCAATGCTTTTTGAGCTGCTTCCCGCGCAGTTTGAAGATGTTTTTCACATTTTTGCGGATCTTCGCAACATAGCAGTGCAAGTTCTACTCCTCCAATCACACCGGTTAGAGAATTCCTGAGATCGTGCAGAGGCTTTCCTCTTATTGTAGATTGCTGTGCTGTCGGTTCTGGGATACAATCTTCATCCTGCCTAACTACCGCGGGAATGTCATCTGCTGCAATGAGAGATTTCAGCCACTTGTAGAGAAGGTTTTGTAGCGTGTCAATCCTGTAAGGCTTGCCCATGTAATCATCCATACCGGCTCTGAAACATCTTTCGCGATCCTGATTCGTGATGTGGGCAGTCAAAGCGACAATGGTGTGGCTTCTTGAACCTGATTCGCGGGCACGTATTTCTCTCGTCGCCGCGTAACCATCCAAAACAGGCATTTCACAATCCATTAGGATCAGATCAAAGGCTCGATCCATTGCTGTCAGCTCCAAGGCTTTGTGCCCATTTTCCACTGCTGTGTACTCGCATCCAAGCCGTTTAAGGTATTCACCTGCAACTTCACGATTTATGTCGTTATCTTCCACCAGTAGAATTCTCGGAGGTCTCTTCCAGGCAGGATGTTGTAAAGAGCTGCCGATTCCTGGTATTTTGGCTGCAGTTGTCACCGGAGTCTCAATGGAAAAAGAAAATACTGTTCCTTTGCCAGGTGTGCTCTGGACCTTCAAGCTGGAACCAAGAAGTTCGACCAGGCGTCTGGAGATAGTAAGACCAAGTCCTGAGCCTTTTCGCCGGCCATTTTCTGCTAACTGCAACTGCTTGAATGGAAGGAATATCTTTTCAAGTTGCTCGTGTGATATGCCGATGCCGGTATCTCTGATGAAAAATGAGGTGACCGCGGTCATCTCATCTATCTTTTTGGAAGTGACTTGGAGGACGACCTCACCCTTATCTGTGAATTTACAGCCATTGCTAAGTAGATTATTGAGAATCTGAGTCAGGCGGTTCTTATCACAGACGATATATTTAACAGACAAATCACGTGTTTCAAGGGAAAATGTGATACCGCTACGACCTGCCACCTCCCTGTAGACATTTGCCATATCATGAAGAAGCGTCCCAAGGTCCATGGGAGCCGGGTCCATTATGAGTTCTCCCGCCTCAATTTTGGTAAAGTCAAGTCCATCCGAAAGGATATTGAGTAACCATTCTGAACTGCTTTTCAGCAGTTCGACATAGTGCTTCTGCTGCGGGGAAAAATCCTTGACATCGAGCAGGTCAAGTATGCCTATTAGACCATTGAGGGGAGTGCGTATCTCATGGCTCATAGTCGCCAGGAAGTTTGACTTCGCTCTATTGGCGGCTTCCGCTCTTTCCAGGGCTTTTTCCAGACGTCCTAGCAAGGCGCTGACATAAAGCGGCAGGGCAATGAGACCGACTAACAGCCCGGCGTTGAGAGTCCTGCCCATCTGCCATAGTTCTGAGAAGATGAGAACAGAAGAGAATCCAAGTATGGCAAGGATGGTTGAGAATAACAGATATTTTCTGCCAAAGCGAAATCCGTTTCCGAAGGCTACCCAGAGATACACAATAAAGACTGGTGCCGCCAGGTTACCGTTCAGAAACAGTAGTGCGGTTGCGCCACCATTGTCTATGATACTGCCGAAGAGTCTGCGGGGGATATTACTTCCTGGGGCAAGGAAGATCCAGCCAATAATGATCAAGGCCAGAACAAACCAGCCAGCAATAAGCGAGGTTGTAAGCATCGGCAGGTGCCCATGGGTCCGCCACAGCATAACAAACACATAGATCGTGGCTGCACCGCCAACGAATAAGCGTATAATTGCTTGTTCATGCTCCGAATCTGGCCGATCCTTCCAGCGTTGCATTGCTCTTCCTTCTTTCACTTGACCTACTGATAATCGTTCTCTTTTTATGTAGCAGGTTTTCACCGCTAAAGCTTATAGAAAATTTTCGATTAGCCAGTTATGGCCAGTATACGCTGACTTATTACCGCTTTTTCGACCTATTTGGGATAAACGCATTCACTTGCGCTCATTGAGTTTTTAAAATTCAAAAACCGGAAATCATATTCCGGCCAGCCATTTTTATAGGTTACTGCATGGACCCCGTAATATAGATGAGTAAACCGTATAACCTTTCTACTGCCAAGCTAAATGACAATGTTGCTATGGAAAGTGGACCTTCTTTCTGACAGGGCAGGATCCGAGAATCACAGAGAAGTGTTCAGAAATGGCGCAACTGCAAAAAAGAGTTTACCAAAGACAAGACCATATGGGTGATAGGTGACGACGTCGGTTTTTCAATTTGCCTGTCGTTTTGCAGGAGTTCATGGAGAAACTTTTCCTCAGTTCTCTTTTTTATTGTTTGGCTTTTGGTGCATTATTTTCCAATAGTAGGCGTTGCATATTCAAGCCAAGAAAATTACAGGGTATATATCACAAGGCAACCTCAAAGAAGGATTTATCAGTCGCCGCCAACCTCATCTTAACTCGTTTGTGTCTCAAGTGTAATTACCTCCTGTTGTACGTGGTGCGACCAACTGTGTGATATACACTCAACACATTGCATTTTTAATAATCATTCAACAATTTGGATTTATAAGTTTTTCATATATTCTTGTTTTTCCAGTGTTTTGTGTCATCTCGCTTTGTTTGTTCCGCCTACCCAATCCTTTTGGCATTGTACCCGCCCCAGGTTTGTTGTGAAACTCCAACAACCATGAAGGCATTGGGATCGATACGGGAGACAATAAATTTAACATCATAAATTCTGGAACGCAAAACGGTAAAATAAAGCATGGTCCTGGGTTCACCGGAACGTCCGCCGACAACTTCCCAATGCGAAACTCCCCGATGCAGTTCATACATAACTGCCTGACGAATGGGGTCAGGGTTTTTAGTAACAATGGTGACAGTCCGGGTCTGCGAGGTCCCTTCGAGCACAAAATCGGAAAAAAAACCACTCAATACAAGGGTTATGAGGGCCAGCATAGCTATTTCCATGGAAAAGACGATACCGGCAACTAGAATTACAGCCAAATCCGTTATCAGATAGGACTGGCTAAGCGGAAAACCCGTTTTGTCATGAATAATCCTTGCGGGTATGGAGGTCCCGCCAATGGTTCCGCCAAAACGGTAAATAAGACCAGAACCGACACCAAACATTACCCCTGCATAGAGAGAGGCCAAAAGTGAATTATCGGTAAGGGGAAACTGGCTGTTCCAAGCTGGCAAAGTATTGGAAAAATATTCAGTACCAAGAGAAAACAGTAGCATGGCAAGCAAGCTTGACCAGATAAACCTCCATCTGCCAAGATAAAAATAGCCAAGGATAAACAGAGGGATGTTGGCGAGGAGAATGAAATACCCCACCGAAAATCCAGTTAGATCATTAATAATGATACCGGCACCTGAAACCCCGCCTGCCGCGATATTATATGGCAGTTGAAAAATCACAAAACCCAGAGCCGACAGGAGAGCTCCGGCGGCAATCATCAACTGTTGCAAACCAACACGGGCCACCCACTCCTTGTGATCCAAATAAAGCTTTCTTCTGAGCTTTTGGGATATATTCATTGACGCCTCCCTCAGGACTTCATTCCGTGAAAATCAAAACATAAAAAACAGTTATTTTTCCCAGGAAATTGTAGAGATATAGGAATTTACGTTTCCTAACGCGACCTAACTTTCAGGTATTTTTCCTACTTCCATAAGCTTATTCCCCACAATCCTATTTCAATCACTCCGTTTTTTCCACCAATTAGTGCTCATCGGACCTTAACACCACACTCTCCCTCTGATCACCTTATCTTTGCTACAGAAATGGCTTTTTTTTTAACACTCCAACCACGGGTATATTAAATTTAAAAATTAGCCTCTTGATAACCCGGCCAGCTAGCGTCATGGATCCTGCTTCGATTTGTTTTTAGAATATTGGTGAATAAAAACATAGCTTTTTATTGCCAAGCTTGAAGAGGAGTTTGAATTGAAAAGTTGATATACCCCTGAGAGGGCAAGTCTCACTAAAACCACAAAAATTTTCAAGGTAATAATTGACCACATTGAGGCCACCGCCTAAGAAAAGTGTGCGAAAAATAATATACGTTATCAGTTGACTTATAAGTACCTGAAATGTAATTCTTGTATCAGTCGTCAGAGGTTGAGACGGAAGTTGGAGTGACAATAGCGGCGGTCCGAAAGTCGAGTGAAGCGGCTCGCCTGGCGCTTCCCATGACTTTACAAGGAAGTAAATCTGCAACCGAGGAGTCATCCTATGACTGGTGTCATTTGCATTACCGGCGCTTCCGCCGGCATTGGCCATACCACGGCTAAACGTTTTGCCACACATGGTTGGCGAGTGGTGGGCGTAGCTCGTCGACTTGACCGGCTTGAGAACCTTCAGAACGAGTTGGGCGATGTTTTCTATCCAGCAGCCTTTGATGTGTGTGACCGGGATGCCGTAGCTGCCGCCTTC
>JAZBNU010000210.1:0-6672 GCA_036350815.1 Desulfopila sp. | reverse complement strand
GGATGTTCTGCCGATGAAAAGGGAACATGTTTTTTCCGCCCTTGGCATTATTCTTGTCGCCTTCGGCTGTATTCTTCTTTCTCCGATCATATTGGTCCTGCTGGAAAAAGATTATCCCTCTATTGCTCCATTTGCCATTGCCTCGGCCTGTTCGATAACCTGTGGTCTGATCCTGCAGAAACTCGGAGGCTTTCTGAGAAACTTTGATACCCTCAAACGTAACGAAGGGATGCTGATTGTCTGTCTTGCCTGGATCACAACGGCTGCAATGGGTGCGATTCCCTATCTTTTTTTTGGGCTGCACCCCCTTGATGCCTGTTTCGAGGCGGTTTCCGGCATTACCACAACCGGTGCCACGATATTGACCGATTTTTCCCTCTATCCGGATGCTTTTTTCTTCTGGCGCAGTCTGACTCAATGGCTGGGCGGAATGGGAATTATCGTTTTATTTGTTGCCATTCTGCCGCAGTTTAAAATCGCGGGAAGGCAGATGTTTTTTGCCGAGGCTCCGGGACCGACGGAGGACAAGGTGACTCCGCGTATCAAGCATACGGCGGCGGCTCTCTGGCTTGTTTATGTTTCTCTTACTCTGCTGGAGATAGCTGCATTGAGGTTTGCGGGGCTGGGTTGGTTCGATGCAGTCTGCAACTCTCTGTCGACCATGGCTGCCGGAGGATTTTCTCCTCATCCTCAGTCGATAATGGGGTACCAAAACACCATGGTTACCTGGATCGTAACCTTTTTTATGTTCCTTGCCGGGTCCAACTTTGCCCTGCAATATCGGATGGTGGCACGGCGGCGGCCTCTTGCTCTTTTCGGCAGTGAAGAGTTTCGGGTCTATATCTGCATTATCCTGACAGCCTCTTTTTGTCTAACATTGCTTCTCTTCGTCCAGGAAGAAATGGCTATTGTTGACAGCATTCGTGAGAGCATGTTTCAGATCGTCTCCATCCTTACTACCACCGGTTTTTCTTCGTCCGATTTTGCCTTGTGGATGGTGGCGGGCCAAACCATTCTGTTCGCGGTAATGCTTGTCGGTGGCTGTGCCGGCTCAGCCGGTGGTGGGGTGAAGGTGGTTCGGGTAGTGCTGGCTGCAAAATATATCCGCAGGGAGATCGTCCAGATAGTCCATCCGCGAATAATCATGCCTATAAAGATTGACCGCAAAACGGTACCTGATAATATCCAGTTCCAGGTTCTCGGCTTTTTTCTTTTTTATGTGCTTCTAATGACCTTGTCAGCCTTTGCAGTAACAGCCATTGAGGGCAATCCAGCAATCGGCCTGGTAGGCACGGCAGCTACTATAGGCAATATCGGACCGGGATTCGGCTCTATTGGACCAATGGGAAGCTACGACCATCGTGCCTCTGCAACAAAAATGATTTTTATTGTCAATATGATTGTGGGACGCCTGGAACTGATCCCCTTTCTGGCGATGCTCCACCCCGACTTCTGGAAATTCAGAAAATAGTTTTTCAGTCCCTGCCGGATGCAGATGCAGGTGTAGATGCGTTTAACGGCGACTCGGAATATTGTGTACTCTTCATTACAGAAAAAGACGTATCAGCAGAATCAGTCCCATACTACATAAAAAACCCAGCACCATTCTTCGATACACTATCACGGTGAGCCGGCGGCGTAGGCGGCCGGCTACGGCCAGGGTCAGCAGTACAGGCACCAGGCCTGCAAGTGCTGTCAGAAAAGTGGGTGCGGAGAGATAGCCCAGTTGGTTCATGCCCAGCAGCATGACGAGGCTTGAAAGGGTAAAGGAGATGTTGATCGTCTGGACAAACACATTCTTGTCCAGGTTAAGCGACAGGAGATAGGGCAGGATGGGCATGACCTGGGATCCTGTCATGCCGTTGACGATACCGGTTATAAAGCCTGTGGGAATCCGCAGACTTCTTTCCAGGGCGGGCGGCAGAGAAAACGTTGCATTTGTCAGGGCCCACAGCGAGTAGAGGATCAGCACCAGTCCGAGAACCCCCTTGGCTGCATCGGCGTTGATGTTCACCAGAACAGCCAGACCGAGCAGAAGACCCGGAACAGCGGCCAGGTAAAGAAGCCAGAACCGGGTCACGGCTTCACGGAAACACCCTGCCTGTACCATTACCGTGATATTGCTGACAATGGACGGCACGATAACCAGAGGAATGGCCACTTTCAGATCAAAATGTAATGCCATGACGGGGAGGCAGGAGGTGGAAAAACCCAGCCCGGTAAGACCTTTGATCGCAGAGGCCACGATATAGGCGGTCAGGATAACGCTATAGTCGGTCAGATCCATAATTTCCGGGTGAAAAAGCAGAATGTGTTTATAGCATTACAATCCTTTTGTCCACAGGCGGTATATCTGGGAGCAGGACATGACAACACACATGATAATGACCAGTGGACGGATGAGTTTCTCACCGCCATGCAGCATTGTATGGCCGGCAAGTGCTGCACCGCAGAATTGACCGGCCATCATCGCCAGGGCCAAAGGCCAGACAATATGTCCGGCGGCGGCAAACAGCGCCATGGAACTGACATTGGTGGTAAAGTTAAACAGCTTCGCCCGGATGGTGGACTGCAGCAAGGTCTGTCCGCGCAGAAGAACACCGCCGGCGGCAAAAAATGAACCGGTACCCGGGCCGATGGCGCCGTCATAAAAGCCGATAAGGGGAACAGCGGTAAGAGCGAAAGCGGCCTCCGACTGGCGGGCTCTGCTCTCTTTTCTGCCTGCGCCTGGGTTCAGGAAGAAATATCCGGCTACACCCAGCAGAAGAATGGGAATGCCCCAGTGCAGCCACGCCGTGTCGACTCTCTGGATAAGCCAAGTACCAAGCATTGCCCCAATGGCAGCAGTCAGTACCAGAGGCAGCAGGCGAATTATGTTGAGCCGGCCTTTCCAGGCCAGCATAACCGAGGCTGTCAAGGTGCCGACCAGCCCCTGTGCCTTGTTGGTTGCCAGGGCAGACAACGGTGGGACTCCGGCCAGCATCAAAGCGGGCAGTGTCAGAAGACCGCCGCCTCCGGCCAAAGTGTCGACCCAGCCGGCTGTCATGCCGACACAGAAAAGTAGTGCAATAATTGCTAAAGAGATGTCTGGATCGGGCATGGCATCTGGGGAAAATGAATTGGATTGGTTATATAATGCTTTCTGATTATTCCTAAAGATCAGCACGCCTTATGGAACAGGATCACTCGACTGCAGCATTCCTGGCTGCAGAGACGCGAGAAAAGAGCGACCCTGCCCCCTTAAAGTTACGACGCTGAGTTTCAGGGGTAATCAGGTAATGCTTTTTAAAAGGCGGTTTCAGTCGATTTTTTCAAATAGTGAAGAACCTCATCGAGTAATGTGTTGATGCGCCTATATTTTTCCGTTGGCGCTGCAAGGATGAGATCTTCGTCCTGTACATACTGCGCAGGCTGCAGTTCCATGCGGCAATGTTGTACCATTTCGTGCACCGATTCCGGAGTCACTTCAAGGTGAAACTGCAAACCGATAACCGATCGACCCAGTTGAAAGGCCTGATTAGCGCAGACTGCACTTTCTGCCAGCCGGATTGCCCCGTCCGGCAGGTCAAAGGTCTCACCATGCCAGTGGAACACTTCTATTTCTGCCGGCATGGAAAAAGACGCATCATTTTTTTTCATGGCTGTCTGCACCGGAAACCAGCCTATTTCTCTGCTGCTGTTTGGGTAAATCCGGGCCCCCATGGCACCGGCGATGAGCTGGGCTCCAAGGCAGATTCCTAAAACCGGCGTGCCGCAATGCACTGCCTCCCTGATAAACTGTTTTTCCTGTTTAAGCCAGGGAAATGTGTCTTCATCATTTATACTCATGGGACCGCCCATCACAATGAGCAAGTCTAATGCATCGATATCCGGCAGCCGTGAGGAGTGAAAAAAACGTGTGTATGTGATTTGATATCCTGCAGCCCGGAGCCATGGCTCAATGCTGCCAAGACCTTCAAAAGGAACGTGCTGGAGGCAATGGGCTCGCATATTCGTCACTCTCTATAATTGATTTTTTTACTGCACTCAAAGGCTTTTCGGGTGGGAGAACAGCGTTGACTACAGTCAGGGCATGCGGTCGCTTCCCAGGAGATAGTACAGTTTGAAAGTGGTGGTTGGTTCATCCTCTGGTTTCCTGCTGAGGTGGTGGTTTGCAACGGGGCAAAGGCTTGTGTCAATGTTTCAGCGGCGGTGGAAGCAGGACGAAATTGCCGACATGTGTTTTTTGGAGAAACTCTCGCTGTGCATCAGCAATCCGTTCCAGAGGATATGTCTTCGCCACCAGCGGCTGAATCGCTCCGAGTTCGATAGAGGAGATGAGACTGGGAAAAACAGGCTCATCCCAGGCGGTGCAGCCGATCAACTGCACGTCTTTGAGATAGCAGGTGCGCAGATCGAGACTGACCAGCGGCCCTCCAATTGCACCTGACGTGATATATCTTCCACCTCGCTTGAGAACCCTCAGCCAATCAGAGAAGGCCGGGCCAGCCACATTGTCGAAAACTGCATCCAGAGATGTTCCGCCAAGGGCTTTCACGATATTTTCAGCACGGTCAAGGACATGGTCCGCACCTAAGGCACGAAGTTGATCGCTTTTCGATCTGGTGGTAATTGCTGTTACTGAGGCACCTTTTCGTTTCGCCAACTGTACCACCGCAGAACCGACTCCGCCGGATGCCCCGGAAACCAGAACATGTTCTCCTGCACGGATGTTGCCGCGCGCTATCATGTTCTCAGCAGTCCCGTAAGCACAAGGGATTGTGGCAAGCTCGGCATCGCTCCAGCTGCAGTCTACTGTAAAGGCCTCGCTTGCCGGGACCTTGACGAACTGGGCAAAAGCTCCGTCAAAATCAGACCCCATCCAGACGGTGTCCATGGAAGAAAAACCAGACTTTCGCATGCATGACCGTACAAGGACGCGTGAACCGATGATGCTTGTGTCGCCTCCCGGAGCAACCGCAGTAACCCGGCCGCAGCAGTCTGTTCCCTGAATCAATGGGAAGGGGGTGGCTCCACTCCAGCCTCCGTCTGCAGGCAGGGTGCGTTTTTCCTCGTTTAGAGCTGCATCGGCCGTTGCCGTAGTGACTGCGGCGGAGTACCAGCCGACACGTGTATTGATCTCGGTGTTGTTGACTCCCGCCGCAAGTACCTGCAACAGAATTTCACCGGGTTTGAGCCTCGGACGGCGTACCACACGACATTCGAGTGTTTCATAACCACCGGTTCCAGCTGTAACAACAGCCTTCATGGTTTTTTCATGTTCTTCAGGATCGAACCTGTCCTGCCGCGGATTTCTGTCCCATTGCGCTGTCATGCCATTTGCCCGATGGTCTTGTCAGCGGCTGTTTCCGCTGATGTTTGAGGACCTGTAAAAAAACGCCACGTGTATTCTTTGCCTATTTGATTAACACAGATGAAGAGAAATTGGCAAGTACAGTCAAAAAGAGGTGAAAAAATACCTTCTTTGAAATTTGATGACATCATGGAAATGGCACAAATATGATATGGGGCAATCTATCTTCACTTTCAGTGTCTTTTCAATAAATCCTGGTCTCCATAATCTCATATGCGAACAAATAAGATAAAATTTTATTTATAAAATACTCAAATTTGGTTTATTGTTTTGTGGAGTAAATGAAAAAGGTGCGACTCTTACGTATCATTTCGTATGCATAAGTAGCAAAAGCCAGCATTTTTGAAAATCATTCAAACATTTGAAAACAATACAGCAATGCACTTAATGGAGGAAAACACAGTGGAGAGACAATGGGTCTTTGGTTTTGAGCAGCTTGACGAAGTAGAAAAGTATGTCGGTAGTTCGTGGGACAGAGTTCGCGGTCTGCTTGGCGGCAAAGGAGCTAATCTTGCAGACATGGTCCGCATTGGGGTGCCTGTTCCCCCAGGTTTTACAATTACGACCGAGGCGTGCAACGAGTACCTCTCTTTGGGAGAACAGTTGCCGGAAGGACTGTGGAATCAGGTACTGGAAGAACTGGAAAAAATTGAAAAGACAACGGGAAAGCGTTTTGGGGATGTCCATAATCCCTTGTTGTTGTCGTGCCGCTCTGGAGCCAAATTCTCCATGCCAGGCATGATGGACACTGTTCTCAATATCGGTATGAACGACGAAACGGTCGAAGGGCTTATTGAAACAACCAATAACCCACGCTTTGTTTATGATCTCTACAGGCGTCTTATCCAGATGTTCGGCAGTGTTGTGATGCATATCCCGGATGAAAAATTTGAAGAGGTGATTACCAGAACACGCAGAGAAGCGGGTGTCAAAACAGACGCGGAACTGACAGCGGAGCACTGGAAGATAATTACCGAGGAATTCAAGAACGTTTTTCGCTTCCATACCCATCACCAGTTTCCCACAGAACCCTATGCCCAGCTGCAAATGGCAACTGAAGCTGTATTCATGAGTTGGAACGGTAGGCGAGCGAGGAATTACCGGAATGCAGCCGGAATATCACACAATCTTGGTACCGCTGTCAACATTGTCACTATGGTGTATGGTAACCGCAGTGAAAACAGCGCCACCGGAGTTGCTTTGACCAGATGCGGCACTACCGGTGAGAAGAGGATAGAGGGTGATTACCTCGCCAATGCGCAGGGTGAGGATGTGGTGGCCGGTACCCGCATGACCAAGGATCTAACAGAGCTGCAACG
>JAZBNU010000209.1:0-2597 GCA_036350815.1 Desulfopila sp. | reverse complement strand
GGCTGTTCTCATCCCAGCCGGTGGTGCTGGTATACTCATCCCACTGGGACATCCTGTAGCTTCCGCTGTAATTGTTGAGTATCTGTTGAGATGGGTATTCCTGAAAGTAGAGGTTGTAGTCGAGACTTGCCACTTTTAAAGAATCATTGAGATTTCCGCTGAGGTAGAGGCCGCGTGAAACATAGTTCAGCGGGTCAATCGTTCCATACATTATGTTGTTATTGAATCTCAATCCTTCATGGTTGCCGCCGATATGCACCTGTGCCCGGTAATCGCTGATGTTGGGGTTCATGCCGTACAGTACGTTATTGTAAATCTGCAGATTGACATGGGTGCCGCTGGTGCTGCCAATGGCAATACCCTTCTGTTTTATGTTTTTTAACACATTGTTGTAAACTGCGAAGTTTTCGAATCGTGCGGCACCTGTCCAGAGATACAGGCCCATGGAAGTATAGTCGTCGATCCTGCCGTTGGGATCATCACTGTTGATATCGTAAATCAGGTTGTTGCGGAAGACAAAATTGCGCAGGATGCTGCTACGTGCATCCCCATGAGAAATGTCAAAACCTGTAGTATGATAACCGTTATGGAGAGTATTGTTCTCAAATATGACATTCTCGAACAGCAATCCATCTGGTTGAGAAGGATTGTCGGTATAGATATTATACGAAATCGATCTTCTGCCGCAGTCGTGTATGTCATTGTTCTGCACCAGCAGGTCGGAGTGCCAGACGACAAGCCACATGGCGGAAGCTGCATCACGGATTCCGATGTAGCCGATATGACAGTTTCTGATGGTCAGTCCCCGGACCTGGTAATTCATTGGCCAGCCGTCGTTGTAGCCGTAATTGACTCCGAACATCAGATCAAGGCCATCAATTGTGATGTGTTCTTGAGGCTGATGACTTCTCATTGTGATGGAGCCGCGCCGTTGCGGCACTTCGACGAAGTTGTAGCGTACCGCGGGGCTTTCAGGAGAATAGACATAGACCGCGTTATCCCAGCACCAATCATATTCATCGTTCAGGACTGCGTAATTTCCAGCGCATGAAGGCAGCGAAGAAGAGTTCAGGGTTCTGCCCCAGGTTATTGAACCGTCCTTTTCACCAAAAAAAATAGAGGCCGGGTGGCTCCCAATCTGGGGAGGGGAAAGTGTGGATGTCGAACGGTAGATATTGTGCTGCCCAGCGACGGCCACCCATCCATTCGCCTGTTCCGAAGCCAGGAGTTTGGGTTTACGGCCACTGCCGTACGCACTATAGGTGATATGGGAATCGACACTGCCGGATGAGCTGATAACAAGCTCCTCCCTCCAGGTATCATCTCGCCTGAACAGAACCGCATCACCTCCCTGCAGTTCCGTCTGATTGACCTTTTCTATGGTCTGCCAACAACTGTCTGGCGTCAGTCCGTTATTGGCGTCATTCCCCATGCTCGATGAGATATAGTAGGTGGTTCCTTCATAGCATGGCGAACAGCTGCCTCCACAGTCAATTCCGGTCTCGCCAAGTTGACTGTCCTCATACCCATTAGAGCAGCAGATATCCTCGCAGCCTCCGCCACAATCAATACCATCTTCATCCTGGTTTCTTATGCCGTCTGAGCAGGTTGGTTCTGAAAGGGAAGGAAAGAGTACCTCTTTTATGCTATTCCAGTCATTTGCTGAATTTCCCATTGTCACGATCCGAAAAGATGCAAGTGAAGTTTCAGCAAAGGTGAAAAGCTCCATAGCAGTTGTCGAGCCGGAGCTTGTGCCGCTGAATATCTGCGTCCAGTGCTGTCCGTCATTCGAAATGGCAAAGCGGATATTCGCTGTTCTCTCATTGCCCCGGTGAAAAGCTAATGCAACACTGTCAAGAGATACCGTCGCAGGAAAGTCAAATTGCAGCCATTCATCACGGCCATATGCACTCCACCATGTCGAGAAATTGGAATCGTAAGCATGACGGGGAGGATGGAAATTTGTCTCTGTATTTTCATAGGAGCTTGCCGTTACATGAATCTCTCGGCCGGCATTTGCAGAAATATTAAGCAGGTGATATATGGGGATCAGTTTGCCGGCAATGGCTCCATCCTGGCTGGGAGAAGGCGTGCAAACCTCTACAGTTTGTCCACCACTGCATGGTGGAAGTAGATCTGCTGACCCGACAAACGGTAAGACGAGTAAAGGAGCGAGATAAATGCCGCATTTTTTAAAAAAACTCATCGCTATCTCCTTGTGTCTGGTGTGACACGTTCTTGTCGGTTTCTTTCAACGAAATTAGCAATTTTGATGCCATGTCGTTGTTTTATTTCATGCTTTACCTGGAACACGACAGCACAATGGTTGTCTGCAGGAAGGTATCGCTGTCGGTGCAGCTCAGAAATCATTTGGAACTCTGTGGAGGATTACGAAAGCAGCCCTTCAAAAGGGAATAAGGGAATTTTTTGCACTTCATATTCATCTTCAGAAACATCCTGAAGAATAACACAAAATGGTGTAATGCAGGTCGTTCATAATACAGACCTTACCTGCAGGGATGGCATACCCTAGCCAGCATCACCGCAGGTTCTAAAGAGAAAGGACGGTAATTAACTAATGTAACAGAAATTTCTCG
>JAZBNU010000208.1:0-7113 GCA_036350815.1 Desulfopila sp. | reverse complement strand
TCATGCTTTTTATAGATAGGAAACACAATAATAATCTATCGTAGATTGTACAGATAACAGGTAAGATATACTATGCATTTGAGTAAGACAATCATACCCTCATAGTAAAAAGTCGAATCATCACTGAGCAAATGCAGGCGATTTGGAGGCAAAGCTGACTGATAGGCTGTTGCAGGGACCAATTCTATAAAAAGGCGAGCAGAAGATGAATATAGCAAATGGAATAATCGGTTTACTTCTGTTGACGCTGGGCCGTAAACTCTTCTGGCTGTTTGTGGGTTGCCTGGGTTTTATTGCCGGTTTACAGCTTGCCGAGCAACATTTTGGAACAGAACCTTTCTGGCTGGCCTGGACAGTTGCTCTGGTGTTGGGGATAATTGGTGCGCTGCTGGCCGTATTTTTTCAAAACGTTGCTATCATTATCGGCGGCTTCATAGCCGGAAGTACCATTGCTGCTTACCTTGCCATGTATACCGGCTTTACTCCTCATCCTGTAATCAATGTCTGCGGCGGCATACTAGGCACCATCGTGTTATACGCCCTCTTTGATTATGCACTCATTGGCCTTTCGTCTTTTGTCGGCGCTACCATTTTTGTCGAGGAAATAGTCTGGTCTCCAAAACTTGAAACCATTATCTACGTGGTCTTGATTGTAACCGGCATACTCTTTCAAACAGTTCTATGGCGTAGGAATAAATCCTAGACACTATGTGTACCGCAGAATTTACTTATCCCAACGTCACTCCCCTTGATACATGCCGTCACCAGATTATACCTTCGTGATCTGTATGAGCACACCATTCGATTAATAGATACAGTAGAGGTCTTCAGGGATATGGTTTCAGGATTGCTCGATACCTGCCTTTCAAGTCTTAGGAAAAGGATGAACGAGGTTATGAAGGTTTTACCATCATTGCCACAATATTCATTTCTCTTGGTTTTCTTGCTGGTGTTTATGGCATGAATTTTTAAACATTCACTCAATGATATATTTTCCGGTACGAGAGGAAAACAGTGGGTCCCGAGCTAAAACTACTACGATTATCAATAAATATGGTTATCACTTTAACTTCACCTTGTACGCAAGTACAACAGCATCACGAACCGTTTCCTCTGATAATGAGCACTGCGCCAAGATGATAGTATTTGCCCCTGTGTCCGCTGCCTCTGTAACAACATTTCGCCAGTCAAGCCGCATGGTGATGGCTTGAAAGTTCAGCATTTTTTCAGGTATTATAAGATGTTCAGCAAGCATCTCCAGCCAATCCTCAGGTTCTTCAACTCCCGCCCGAGCCTGGACCAGTTCCTCTTCATTCTCTCGTAGCAGCTGTTCTACTTTTTCCAGCTTTTCCAGGTCAAGCGGGTTCACGTATCCAAAATAGTGTCCTGCATGATTTCCATTGGAAAACATTTCTGACATAGCCTGGAGCCGTTCCCGGCGCTCACGCAAGTCAGCAAGATCGGTTCTTCTCGCCGCGAGGTCAATTGAGATCGCTTCTAGAATCATTCCAAAGCAGATTGTCTCAAGTTTCTCGCGAGATGATTCAAGTGTTGTTGAGAGCCCTACCAGCTTATGATCAGAAAATGTGACTGATCTCAGGTTAGCATCAGCAATAATCATATTGCCTTCCTGCTTCGAGCCGAATTCAGTGGTCTCCTTGTGGGTCATTGTCAGAAGAGCAAAAACAACCTGCCCTGCCGATACCTCGGGAGTTAAAGTGTCGTTTAGATTTTCAAGAAGATCTTCAATCTTCTCCTCTCCGATAAAAGCGGCACGTATAAGAGGGTCAGAATAATAATCTGAGTCTTTGAGATGAATTGGTCCCGGTACTTCAGCGACCATCTTCTTGCAATGTTCCAGACAGATCTTTATTGGTTGTTTTAGTCGTGTCCGATATCCTCTTGCGTTTTTTATTTTTGGTTCAACGGTTTTAATCACATAATCGATGAGTTGCTTTTCATCTTTCCTAGCCTGGAGCCAGTGAGTGAGCCGTTCATATAGTGATGAGGAAGAACTTGCTGGTGTTTTCATGTCAATGGCATTCTGGTCTTTATAACGATATGAATCTCTTTATCTTTTTGAAGAAAAGGACGGGTTAATGTATCAGTGATGAAGTGATTCGAATCTTTTATATATACAATAAGACATAAAACCACTCTCTAGCAATTTGATCGTGGGCAAAGAGACATGGTGGTCGATGCCGGCACCATCCGGCATATGCTTCGCTCTCCTCTCTCCAGTTATATCCGCTCTTCTTCTGGACGGCAATTCCTTCATATTGATAGAAGTACCCATGGGATGAAGCAGAAAAGAAAAATCTTCTCCCTCATAGCCTGCCTACTCAAAAAGAATATACTTGCATTATACGGCATTGCGTTATTATCTCGGTGACGTATATACTTAACATCCGATTGAAAGATATCTTGGCCTTTAGTAAAGTGATTGACGGGCTATATAATAATACAGCAAATTTTCAGGTAACCGGATGTCCAAATGCATGCAAGAGAATGGAGACTATACACCGTGAGGTTTCTATACGGTTTTCTGTTTATTTCAACCGTACTTATTACAACCACCATCGCACAGTCAGCAACACTCTCCGTACCATCTCAATACTCATCTTTGGCCGCAGCAGTTGCGGCCGCCGGCAACGGTGATACCATCGAAATTTTAGCAGGTGCATACACAAGCGGAATAGTCGCAACCATTTCACAAAACAACCTTATCATTCGTGGAGTGAACGGGAAAGCATCTTTCAACGCAGATGGCATCCCAATCTCAAATGGCAAAGCCATCCTTGTTACTACTGGAAACAATATAACTATAGAAAATGTTGCGTTTTCCAACACGAGAGTACCAGACAGGAATGGAGCCGGAATACGTCATGAGGGAGGGCTGCTTACCGTCAGACATTGTTCTTTTTATGATAATGAAAACGGCATCCTTACCTCAAATCAGGGAAGCAGTGGTGAACTGGTAGTCGAACACTCGGAATTCAACCACAATGGGCTCGGAAGTGCTGGATACACCCACAATATATATGTTGGCCATATAGGCAGGTTTGTTTTTCGTTATTCCTCTTCCCATCATGCCACACATGGCCACAACATCAAGTCACGTGCTGCTGAAAATCATATTCTCTACAGCACGATAATGGATGAAGCTTCGGGAAACGCCAGCTACCAGATAGATCTCCCCAACGGCGGATTGAGCTATATCATAGGTAATGTCATCCACCAGGGTATTTCTACTGAAAATTCGACCATGATATCCTACGGTGCAGAAGGTGGCTCAAATCCGATTCAGGAAGTGTATCTAATCAACAACACCATGGTTAACGACAGGCCATCCATAAGTTACGGTATCCGCCTTTCAGGGTCACCCTCCGCAGTGGTGCGCAACAATATCTTCGATAATCTTTCTACGGCTGTAAATGGAGTTCCCACCGAATATGATCACAATTTTGAAGGGAGCAGCAGTGGATTCATCAATAGGGGTGCTTTCAATTATCATCTCACAGCTTCATCGCCAGCCAGAGATAAAGGCATTAACCCGGGTACCGGCCGAAATGTTTCACTCGTCCCCGTTAAGGAATATGTTCATCCTCTGGGTTCAGCAGACAGGTATCAGGATTCTGCACTAGATATCGGCGCATTTGAATACACCCCGGCAACACCTCCCCCTCCAGGTGAGCCGGGGACGATTGTGGTCCCTTCGAATTTCCTCCTGTTACGATGAAAAGTCTAATAAAGAATCAGACGAAAACTCCCAGCAATGAATGAGAAAGCGGCTCTTTGTTGGGCTTTTCTGATCCATAGATTGTTCAGCTGTTGAGAGCTACTCACCAATTATTTTTACCAACACTCTTTTCTTTCGCCTGCCATCAAATTCGCCGTAAAAAATACGCTCCCAGGTCCCAAAATCGAGCTCTCCTTCAGTCACGGCAACAACCACCTCGCGCCCCATGATCTGCCGTTTCATATGGGCATCGGCGTTATCCTCATAGCCGTTATGCCGATATTGCTCAACCGGGGCATGTGGTGCCAGTTTCTCGAGCCACACCTCATAGTCATGATGCAGACCGGACTCATCATCGTTGATGAAGACAGATGCGGTGATATGCATGGCATTGACCAGCAGCAAACCTTCTTTTATACCGCTTTCTTTCAGACATTCTTCCACTGTCGGCGTAATATTGATAAACCCCCTACGTGAAGGCACTTCAAACCAGAGTTCTTTTCTGTAGCTTTTCATGTTTTACCTCATGATTCGTAATTGTTATTGTAGATACCAACAAATTACCCAGGTTGTTTATGAATATCAAGTAGCCTCACAACCCTTCACAAAAAAGTAATGATATTAAAGGACATACACCTTTTAATTCACCTACTTGGTAGACGTCTAAAAACAAATACAAAGGGGAAACGTTTGAAGCGACGGAAATAAAGATTTAAATTTACTCTGACCCTATTAACTCTGAGGCTGCGGGGGGAAGGGTATCGAAATACCGCTTTGGCAACAAAACACCTGGAAATTGCTTTCCGTTTAGCAGGTGACCGTCCCATCCACTGTCGATTGAAATGAATGTGATTTTCAATTTTTATCAGCTCAAGAATTTGCACAAGATATTTTTCCTGCTCAGTCAATGGAGAAATACTACATTCTTCCAGACAGGGAAATAACTGTTGTTGCAGTCTTCCCATCAACCATGATATCTTTTCTCTGAATTTCATAGTTTATCTCCTGTTCTATTGTTTTGTTGGCAAACAAACATTAACAAGACTTACTATGAAACTCAATTATTTCAATATGTTGATCGTTAAAAAAAAAATCGATATGGTCACTCTTTTGGTTAGATCAGTACTTGTGCAAGACCCTCTGAAATATATTCTTTATTAAACAACTGAAAACCTAATGACTTGGGCTAATAGACAAGAGAGCATGCTAAACTACTATAAAGAAATCATTTTTACCTTTTCACTGCTGATACTTATTCCAGCATTTTCTTTTGCCGACAATACCAACCAGTCCCCCCCCGCAGCGGAACTCATCATGGAAAAACATACAGGCCCAGTTCCCTTATCTTTTGTAACGATTCGGAACAAAACAGGATCAAATATCCCTGCAGATTTTTTTGGCGGCAGCAGAGGTAAATTGCTTGGAGGTGTTGCAACAGTAACATTTTCACCTATCTGGGGATTAGAGGAAGTTGCACAATCGGCTCCATTTTACATCCCCGATGAAAAAATAGAGCTCACAAGCATTGACGAGATGCCTCTTTCTGATATTTACAAACAAATTAAAGATTTTTTGGTTCAGGATTATGGAAATGCTGTTGTTTACACTCATGGCTACAATATTGATTTTGAAAAGGGCTGCCGCCGGGCGGCCATATTTCAGAAGGCGTTAGGCCTGCATGACCGATTGCTCTATTTCAGCTGGCCCGCTGACGGCAACATGCTTAAATACACCTGGGATGAGGCCGATCTTTCCTGGAGTGTTCCACATATGACGCAATTTTTTGAGGGTCTGATCAGTCATGCTGGCAAGGGCAAGGTCGACATTGTTGCACACAGTCTTGGCGCGCGGGGTGCCGTTCAGGCGCTTGTAAGAATGGCATATCGTAAAGATGTCGAACTGATCATTAATGAACTCGTATTGATAGCGCCTGATATTGATACTGATACCTTCTTACTCGAACTGCCCTTGCTCAACACCGTTGTTAGGCGAATAACAGTTTATGTTTCCGAAAATGACAAAGCCTTAAAGCTCTCCCATGAAGTCCACGGTTACCGGCGTCTCGGTGAGGGTGGAGAATATCTTACAGTTGTAAACGGAATCGAAACAGTTGACATTTCAAATATCAGCAACAGGAGACTGTCAGGTCACCTCTACCATCTTTTTGACCCCGAGGTTATCAGTGATCTGACGGATTTGCTTCACACTGGAAAAAAGGCGGCCGAGAGGCAAAATCTCCGAAAGGTACAGAGCCACAACGGTGCATATTATTCCTTGATACCTGCCCAGTAACTTTATAGCAATGAATATAAAGATATGTCACATGCTGGATAAGCAGCTATCCACTTCCTGCCGCGGCATGAGACGCAATGTGTAAATTCGCAGCATCTTATCGCATATTATTTTTATTTCTGTATGCTTTTCCAGGGAGAAGGACTAATAGATGATGCCTTCATAACAATGATAATGCAGTGGCGGTATACTTCTGGATTCAGCGTTCATAATGAGGTGTGGATCAAACCTGAGGACGCAAAAGGAAAAGAAAATCTTTCTCAGATAAGCGACCAACTGGAGACTTCGATACATCATCCGTAATTCCTTCTCCCTGGAAAAGCTGAAATATGAAGAAGGGGATTCCTCTATAATCTACCGATCCGGTAAGCGTAGACTCCGAGATGACGCACGGGAAAAACAAGAAAAACTTCCACGTTTTTTCTCCTTTGGAGCTTATCGCGGCAATAACGAAGCATTGTGAGCCCTATTTTCAATTGATGCGGATGTATAGTTGGTACTCGAATAGAATGCGGGGGGAAAGAAAAAAACAAGAAGAGAGCAAAAATGAGAAGAGGGCAGATGAGAGCGAAGCTGTCGAAAACAGCAAAATCATTGATGTCAGGAATTACAAACCAAAGCGAATACCACAACTGATGTGGCGTGAGTGCATCAAAAAGGTTTGGGAGGTCGCCCCCCTTACATACCCTAAGTGCACTGGTGAAATGCGCATCATCAGTTTCATATATAAAAAGACGGTGATAAAAAAGATTCTCACCCATCTGAATATCTTCGAAGAGAAGAAAAACCTTAGGGCACCACCGAAGTCCGCCACCGAATATACGGAGCCGGAGATTACACCCTATAATGATGGCTGGCCCGGATATGATGAGCCGGTATTCGATTTTAAAAAAATTCAATGACCGCTAATAGATGCGTTTGTCCAAAATTGACGGAAATAGAGGTGAAAAAACATGTTTCCCCCATAAGCTGTTGGGAAATACCTTGAAAAGCACAAAATTGTCTGAAACGACGGGTGGGAAAGGATAGGTTGTTTGGTGTTGACGGCAGAAGGAAAGGAATTTGCGGAAAAGTTAGGGAGG
>JAZBNU010000207.1:0-5245 GCA_036350815.1 Desulfopila sp. | reverse complement strand
ATCGTCGCATTGTCAGCGGCGAGAGTCGCTGGGAAGCCTATCGCATCAAGGATGCTGAAGTCGTGGTGGTGGCGTATGGCACCACTTCCCGGATTGTGAAAAATGCCATTGACCTCCTTGCGGGTGATATAGCGGTCGGACTTATCCGGCCGCAGACCCTCTGGCCTTTTCCTGTGGATGCGTTTGCTGAATTGCCGCAGAGTTGTCAGAAAATACTCTGCGTCGAGATGAGCTGCGGCCAGATGATTGACGATGTCCGTCTTGCCGTGGCTGGGCGAAAGGAGGTCTTTTTCTACGGGCGTAGTGGTGGGATGGTGCCAACACCTGGAGAAATTGCCGATGCTGTGAGGCAGCTGGCAGGGAGGATCAACGCATGACGGTTATCTTTGAGAGAAGCAAAGGGCTCACAGCTGGGGCCACTCATTATTGTCCCGGTTGTCATCACGGTACGATTCACCGCCTTGTCGCTGAAGTCCTGGTTGAACTTGACCTGCTCGGCAATACCATTGGCTGTGCGGCGGTCGGGTGTTCCATCTTGTCGTATAATTATCTCAATGTTGATATGGTTGAATCTGCCCATGGAAGGGCCCCGGCGGTGGCCACAGGGATAAAAAGGGTTCTGCCGGACAAAACTGTTTTTACCTACCAGGGAGATGGTGATCTCGCTTCCATCGGTATGGCGGAAATAGTTCATGCCGCCCATCGCGGTGAAAAAATAACCACCATTTTCGTCAACAATGCCACATTCGGTATGACCGGCGGTCAGATGGCGCCCACAACTCTGGTGGGGCAGAAAGTAACAACAGCCCCTTTAGGGCGAGATGCCGGCCATTGTGGAATGCCTCTGCGGATAGCGGAGATGTTTGCCCAGATACCGGGATCGGCTCATGTTGAAAGGGTTTCCGTCCATACACCCAAAGCTGTCCGCCGCGCACGAAAAGCGATTAAAAAAGGTTTTGCAGTACAGGCTGCCCAAAAAGGATTCTCGTTAATAGAAGTGCTTTCGGCCTGTCCCACAGGGTGGGGAATGAGTCCTGTTGCTGCAGTCAAATGGATCGAAACTTCCATGATTCCCTATTATCCTCTGGAAGTTTTCAAAACCGTGGAGGTATAAAATGGTTAATGAAAAGATACTGTGTGCCGGATTCGGCGGGCAGGGTGTAATGTCAATGGGACAGATGCTGGCCTATGCGGGAATGCTGGAAAACTACCATGTTTCGTGGATGCCCTCCTATGGTCCGGAAATGCGAGGGGGTACGGCCTACTGTTGTGTCGTCATATCGGATATGCCCATCGGATCGCCTGTTATTGCTGATGATGCCGACTGTGCTGTAGTAATGAATCTTCCTTCCCTGCAGAAATTTGCCTCAGCGGTAAAGCCTGGCGGGCATCTTCTGGTGAACAGCTCCATGGTCCGGGAAAAATGCGGTCGTACGGATGTTCACACCTGTTATATTCCCGCTGATGATCTGGCTGCTGAGTGCGGCAGCAGGCGATCTGCGAATATGGTCATGCTGGGAGCGTATCTGGAACTGAGCCGGAGAGTGTCGCAGGAAAATATACTCACAGCTTTTTCCAAAGTATTCGGGAAAAAAGGAGACATGTTTCTTGCCGAAAATACTGAGGCTTTGAAAGCAGGAAAAGAGTTTGCGGCCACAGCAGTTTCTTCTCTGTATGAACCGATATCCTGTAGTCTGCCAGCATCTCAGGCGCTGTAACGCTCGAAAAACAGAAGAGAACAACAAACAATGAACAGATATACCGAACTATACATCGACGGGTATGAACGAGTAGTGCGTTGTGATAATACTGAGACAGGCTTTACTGCCTGGGCTGCCATCCATGACTCCACTCTTGGTCCAGCCCTGGGAGGATGCCGTGTCTGGAACTATGGCAGCGACGAAGAGGCGTTGACGGATGTGTTACGTCTCAGTCGAGGCATGACCTATAAAAATGCACTGGCGCGCCTTTCTCTTGGTGGAGGGAAAAGTGTGGTGCGTGCTGATCTTGCCTGTATTGAGAGAGAAGCCCTGTTTGCAGATTTTGGTCGATTTATCGAATATCTCGAAGGACAATATATTACCGCCGAGGATGTAAATTCCACCCTTGCCGATATGGAAGTGGTCCGTCGGCAGACTAGCCATGTTGCTACGGTAGGTGCAAGTGGTAACCCCAGTCCGTTTACGGCATACGGTGTGTTTTGTGCTATAGAGGCAGCAGTCCGCTACAGGATGAAAAAAAAGGATCTCCAGGGGTTGCGGGTGGCGCTTCAGGGAGTTGGCGAGACAGGGGGACGGCTGGCAAAAATGCTCTCCGAGGCAGGATGCAGCATTATTGTCGCCGATATTAATCCACAGAACATAGAACGGTTGTGCAACGAGATAGAGTGTGAGCAGGCTGATCCCGAAGAAATATTTACCGTACCATGCGATATCTTTTTTCCCTGTGCTCTTGGCGGAATTCTAAACGAACAAACCATTCCTGTATTGCACTGCGCCATAGTGGCGGGGAGTGCAAATAACCAGCTTCTCCAAGAGGAGGATGGGGAAAAACTGCGACAGAAAAATATCCTCTATCTTCCCGACTATGCCGTCAACGCCGGCGGGGTGATAAATATCAGCTGCGAAATGGACGGTATATATGATCCCGAGCGGGCCAAAAAGAAGACCGCGGAAATCGCTCACACCATAACCGAGATACTGACTGTTTCCGAGAAAGAGCATCTGGCGACCAACAGAGTGGCTGACCGGATGGTTGAAGAGATGCTCGCTGCCCGTAAGGCATCGTCCGAAATTGATACTATTGTGCCAGCAGGTCGGTACTGAGATAGCGCTCTCCGGTATCGGGCAGGATAACAACTATGGTTTTTCCGATGTTCTCGGGGCGTTCAGCCACTCGGAGGGCAACATGACAGGCGGCACCTGATGAGATGCCGCAGAACACACCTTCTTCGGTAGCGAGTCTGCGCGCTGTGCTGATGGCATTCTCATTGGAAACAGTGACAATCTCATCAATGATATCGAGATTGAGTATCTTGGGGATGAAACCCGCTCCGATTCCCTGAATTTTATGTGGTCCCGGCTTGCCGCCGGAAAGAACGGGGGAATCCTCCGGCTCAACCGCGATGGTCTGCATGGCTGGATTCAGTATTTTGAGAACCTCGGAAACACCTGTAATGGTACCGCCAGTACCTACTCCGGCAACGAATATATCGACTCGTCCGCCGCTGTCACGCCATATTTCCTTGGCGGTTGTCAGCCGGTGTATTTCCGGATTGGCTGGGTTTTCAAACTGATTCGGCATAAAAACATTGGTGTTCTCTTCGAGTATTTTATGGGCTGCTGCGATGGCTCCTTTCATCCCCTCCGCTGCCGGGGTAAGGACCAGTTCGGCTCCGAGATGACGGAGCATCTGTCTTCTTTCAATACTCATGGACTCGGGCATGGTGAGAACAAGCTTGATTCCTTTCGAGGCACACACAAAGGCCAGTCCCAGGCCGGTGTTACCGCTGGTGGGTTCAACTACCAGGGTGTCCTCGTTAATAAGTCCTTCCTGCTGAGCTGCTTCAATCATGGAAACCGCAATTCGGCATTTTACGCTGCCCATGGGGTTGCGCGATTCCTGTTTGGCAAGGATGGCAGCGCCACTATTACCGGGGAGATTGGCCAAGGTAAGAAGAGGGGTGCTGCCGATGGTGGCGGTGATTTTTGATGACATAGTTAACCTCGTTTTTGCAGGAGAGGGATGTGTTTCTCAGTAAAGCTCAGTTATGTGGCTGAGGACTCTTTTGGGGAGCCGTTGTAGATGATCAATTCCGGTTTTTTCAATAGAACCTTGGTGCCTGGTGCGACGCTCTCGGTGAGCCAGATATTGCCGCCGATGATCGATCCTTCTCCAATAACAGTGTCACCGCCGAGGATGGTGGTGTTGGAGTAGACTATTACATTGTCCTCGATGGTCGGGTGGCGTTTTTTCTTGTAAAGCTTTTCTCCGGCATCGCGCGGCAGTGAAAGGGCCCCGAGGGTTACACCCTGATAGATACGGACTCCTGTACCGATGATGGTCGTTTCTCCGATCACAACCCCGGTTCCGTGATCAATAAACAGCCCGGGTCCGATAGTGGCGCCCGGATGAATATCGATACCGGTCTGGTTGTGGGCATATTCCGTCATGATTCTGGGAATAATAGGTACACCAAGCAGATAGAGTTCATGCGCCAGGCGAAAAATGGAGGTTGCCAGTAAGCCGGGATAGCAGAAGATAACTTCGTCTACGCTTTTAGTGGCAGGATCACCCGCCAGGGTGGCCCGGATATCGGCCGTGAGCAGTGCCGTGACGTGCGGCAGCTGTTCAATAAAGGAAAAGGCAATTTTGTGACTTAACTCGTCACAGTTAGAGCAGGGCAGCGTATTCCTTCTGCAGTCGTGGCGTATCGCCATGCTGACCTGCTCCACCACCATTTCGTAGAGTGCTGTGGTTTCCTGCCCGATGAAATATTCCAGGTTGGATTGATGGAGTTTTGCTTTGGTGAAATAGCCGGGAAAAAGAATCGAGCGGGCTTTATAGATGATCTCGATAACCGCGTCGTCGGATGGCAGGGCCACCGGGCTGATATGGTCGAAATATTCTTCGGTTTTCCAGGATTTTACCAGTTTTTTGACAATCGGAGGGATTTTGCTGTGCTGACTGCTGATGGTTTCCCCTTCGTTGTCGCAGAGGATATGGAGTGGCTGTAATGTTGGGTGTTCGCTGTTTTTTGACATGATCTGCTAAGGAGTTTGAGGTTTTCTGCTCTGTTTCTCAATGATGAAAATACCGTAGGTAGCGCGCAGGTTGCTGAATTTCCGAACGATCTTTCCAGTAAAATCCTGGTTGTGGGTGTTTATCGCTACTTCGTTTACTATTCTGTAGCCTACATCGCCCGCAAACTTGCGAAAGTCGTCCAGGGTGATAACTCTGATGTTGGGAGTATCATACCACGAATAGGGAAGTTGTTCATTCTTTGGGGCACGTCCTTTGAAGAGAAGCTGTAATCGTATGGATATATGGCTGAAATTGGGAAAGCTCACCACTACCTTTCTTCCTATTCTGGAAAGAGAGTAAAGAAGGCGGGCCGGTTCGTAGACCTGCTGCAGTGTCTGGCTCAGTACAACATAGTCGAATGCCGCATCAGGGTAATCTTCAACTTCGCTGTTAAAGTCTCCCTGTAATACGGTAAGTCCTCTGGCAATACACTGTCCTACCT
>JAZBNU010000206.1:0-3059 GCA_036350815.1 Desulfopila sp. | reverse complement strand
CACCTCCACTACAGCGTCTGCCAAGCCGGACACGACCTTAGCCTCTGTTGCTCCCCAGGAAAACTCAATTTCAACGTTAATTTTTTTCTCTTTGAAAAACCTTCTGGTGACATTTACCAGTTCGGTTGCTATTTTTTTTCCTTCCAGTTGTTCTAGTGAATAAATGTCTGAATTTCCAGCAACTGCAATAATCCATCGAGTCGGTTTCCTGCTTACTTTGGAATAGACGAGGTCAGTAACAATAACAGCCTCAGACTGATTTTCCATAGTCCAGTCTTTACCGGTTATTCCCGCATCCAGCATGCCACTTTCCACATATCGTGACATCTCCTGAGGGCGGCATATAGAACATGCCAGTTCAGGGTCATCGATCTCAGGAAAATAATTTCTGGCGGCAGGCTTAATAAGCCACCCCGCGCTTTCAAATAGTTCTATGGTGGCTTTCTCCAGACTGCCCTTTGGCAGACCCAGCTTTAATTGCTTCATAACAGACTCCATCATTATGGGTAAAAAATATGGTATATATCTCTCATGTGTTTTTATAGACTTCTTTCGGATTGAAAATGAGATCTTTAAATATTTTAAGCTTTCCTTCTTCTACTTTTCGATAAAAACATGTTTCATAGCCCTGATGGCAGGCTGCGCCGCCAATTTGCTCGACTTGATATACTACTGTGTCCTCATCACAATCAACCAGTATCGAATGAATTTTTTGGATATGACCGGAAGATTCACCCTTCTGCCAGATTTTCCCTCTTGATCTGCTCCAGTAATGGGCTCTCCCGGTGCGCATGGTCTCTTCAAAAGCCTCTTCGTTGATATATGCTAGCATGAGAACCTCACCAGATTGATAATCCTGCGCAATTGCAGGTATCAATCCGTTTTCGCCTTTGGAAAAATTTAAAGATATCATAATAGATGCCCTGCTTGTTATCATAAAATGGATAATATAAGACCTCAGCTCCTCTTCGCTGATTGTTATCATTAGTGGAGATAGACCAACAGACATGAGGATGCAAAAGCCCTCCACTTTATGCAGGTCATATATATTTGTCAAGACGGACAAACTTGAATATTCTAAATTCCACTCTATCCAGCAGAGTTGAAAGTCAGAAATAGGAAAAATATTCAACACTATATAACAATATTATAACAACATTCCATTTCACGTGTCTCTTTCACATTATCAACTTTCAGGAAATTGTTCCCTGCTTTGAATCATGTCATTTCGGCTTTTTTTATTTAATTTGCAGGCAGAGTAGGGTAAATGAAGCTACACAGTACTTTCTAAACACTGTAAACACCAAATTGTTGAACATTCATAAAACACCATATGGAGAAATATCTATGTCAGCTGTTCGAGAAAACTCTACCATAACAATAACCTATATTGGAAAACTTGATAACGGCGAAGTTTTCAAAACAATAGATACAGACAGCCCTCTTACCATTACACTGGGAAAACAGGAGCTCCCACCTACTTTGGAAAAAGCTCTTATAGGCATGAAAGAAGGTGAAACAGTTAAAGTTAGAGTTACCCCAGAGGAAGGATATGGCGCCCGGCAAAAGTTACTGGTGCAGAATCTTGACAGGAAATCCTTACCGGGATCAATAGAACCTCTCCCGGGAATGATCCTTTCCCTTAAAGTTAAAAAAGAGGGTGAAGTGCTCCAAGTGCCTGCCACCGTCATGGAGGTATCTGAAAATTCAGTGATTGTCGACTACAATCATCCTCTTGCCGGGCACCACCTCACCTACCATGTTACAATAGTCGGCGTAAAAATGTCGTAAGCCTTACCCAGGTCTGCCCCTCAAAACAGAATGTATATATGTTCTGCTATCAACCCAAGCAGGCCTTTCTGTGTTTTTCTCCCTGTACATTCAAATGTCTGTATGTATAAACTATAAAGAACAGAACATTTACGTTACTATATTGAAGAGGTACATATATGCAAATTGAAGATGATGAAATATTGCAGGGTTTTATTGAGGAATCACTGGAGCATCTGGCAGATATAGAAAATGATCTGCTGGCAATAGAGGAAGCCGGTGCGAATATAGATGAGGATCTCGTCAACAAGGTTTTCAGAGCGGCGCATTCAATAAAAGGCGGTGCCGGCTTTATGGGTTTGAATGGGATTCAGGAGCTTTCACATTCAATGGAAAATGTGCTTGGCTTAATACGCGGTAAAAAACTCATTCCCAACCCGGAAATTGTCAACATCCTTCTCCTTGCCTCTGATCAGCTGCAAAGTATGATTGAAGATATCCAGAACTCCAACGATGTAGATATCTCATCCCACCTCGACCCCTTAAACGCCATTGCAGAAGGTAATTTTCAGGCAAGCCCGGAACAAACACGAACCACCTCTACCACTGCGGCAAAACCAGAACCCGAGCAATCTGACAGCATATCTGCAGAAGAAGCTGCAACACCCCAGAATGAAAAGGAAGAAAATATTTCTTCTGCAATAGAAGAAGAAAGCACCAGTCAGCCCCCTTCTCATGAAGACGACGAGAGAGATATAGACCTCTATGATGATGCCTCGGACAACGTCTCGCCGGAAGAAGCCGATAACGAGCACACTGCGGAAAACACCTCGCAGCACCCATTTGTCGATCCTTCCGACTCCCCGTTGATGCCGCAGGAAACTGCCGCACCAAAAGCAAAAACACCTGGGGACACCTCACTTCGTGTCCACGTCAGCCTGCTCGACCAGCTCATGAATCTTGCCGGTGAACTTGTTCTCAGCAGAAACCAGCTTCTTCAGACAATCGGAGCGGAGGACTACCGCAATGCTGAAACTGTAGGGCAAAGAATTGACCTGATTACCTCAGAACTTCAGGAAGCAATAATGCTTACCCGAATGCAGCCAATCGGTAACGTCTTCAATAAATTTCCCCGCGTTGTCAGAGACCTTGCAGGGAAGCTCAAGAAAAAGATTGATCTGACAATTGTCGGTAAAGATGTCGAACTCGACAAAACAATTATAGAGTCCATCAATGACCCGCTGACTCATCTGGTACGCAACTCCGTAGATCATGGCATTGAAACGCCT
>JAZBNU010000205.1:0-6243 GCA_036350815.1 Desulfopila sp. | reverse complement strand
CGGAGTGCTGGAACAAGGCGTGCACTTCATCCAGAAACCGTTTTCAAAGAAAGATCTGGGAGGGAAGGTGCGTGAGGCCCTGGAAGGATGACATGATACTTCAGCAAATGCTAATGGGGAAAGATGATGTTGCCAACGCAGACTTCTCTAATTTCATTTATCACGTAAATATCTTCATTGAAGAAGCAAGGAAATAGAGGCTGATATGAGCTGGCTTTTTGGAGCAGTACCGGAAAAATGTCATGAATGCCCGGCTGAAATGGAATTGATAATTGTTCCACGAACAGTCGATATTGGAGGGTTTGAGGTTCATCGTGCTTTACCGTTTCAGGAAAAACGTATGGTCGGACCCTTTATTTTCTGGGATCAAATGGGGCCTGGTGAGTTTGTTGCCGGGCGCGGCGTTGATGTCAGACCACACCCTCATATCGGACTTTCCACGGTAACCTATCTTTTTGATGGGAGTATGGATCACAAAGATTCGCTCGGAAATGACATGCGTATCCTGCCAGGTGACGTAAATCTCATGAATGCAGGCAGAGGCATTGCTCACTCTGAAAGAACTGGACAGGATATTCGACAAAACCCTTCATGGTTGTTTGGTATTCAGAGCTGGTTGGCTCAGCCCAAAGCATTTGAAGAAAGCGAACCCGAGTTCAGCCACGTTGGAGCAGCAGAAATTCCGAAGTTTGCAGACAAAGAAATATCAGGACATCTCATTCTTGGCGAGTTTCAAGGACTTCAATCGCCTCTTAAGACGGCATGGGAAACACTTTACCTTGAAGTAAAAATGAAAGAGGAAGCAACTGTTGAAATTCCAAAAACGATAGAAGAGCGGGCAATATTCCTTGTAAAAGGAAATATTGAGATTGGAGGAATACATTACAACAGCCGCCAGATGATGGTGCTCTGCCCAGGGTCTCAAATTCATGTAAAAGCGTGTGAAGATGTGCACCTGATCTTGCTTGGCGGCGCCGTTATGGATGGGCCCCGGTATATCTGGTGGAATTTTGTTTCATCCTCTGTTGATCGCATTAAAAGTGCTGCAGAGGATTGGTCAAACAAGAAATTTCCAAGTATTCCCGGTGACGAAAAAGAATATATTCCATTGCCGGATTTGCCTTTTCCAAAAGGTGAATAGCGTCCTTGATTGAAACAAATTGCCTTAACAGCATATTCTGCAAAACCTACAGCTTATCTTGAATATCATTTTTATGTGTCTATTATGTTGATCTGGAGGTGTACTCGTATGAAGACATTGCTTCTTTTAATAACGACAGTCTTTCTTCAAGGCTGTTCTGTATTCGGTATCCGCAGCGTTGAGATGCTGGAGTATCAGGTTCTGGAAAAAGAGGGCGCTTTCGACATTCGTCAATATGATGACTACTGGGCAGCTCGAACGGAGATTGAAGGTGACTATCGAGAAAGCACCAGGAGAGGCTTTGAGTTGCTGTTCAATTACATTTCCGGAAAGAATACGCAGCAGGAAAAAATAGTTATGACCAGTCCAGTCATTCAACAGGAGCAGGGTGAGAAAATTGCAATGACTGGACCTGTAATCCAGCAAAAGAAAGGCGAAAGCTGGATAATGGAGTTTGTGCTCCCGGCAAAATATAACACGAAACAACCACCAGAGCCTCTTGACTCAGAGGTGAAACTTGTCAAAACAAGTGGGTACAGGGCTGCGGCAATAACTTATAGCGGCAACGTACAGGAAGAAAAATACAGCACCAAAGCTCAAGAGCTCATGGATATTGTCAGAGCGAAAGGACTGCAGCCGATCGGCGAGCCATTTTCTGCAGGATATGACCCGCCTTGGACAATTCCTTTTTTAAAACGCAATGAAGTCCTCGTTATGATAGAGTGATTTCTATTCTGTATAAAAAAACAACGTGAAGGAGATAAAACATGGCAAAAGAAAGATACCGTATCAAATCGGAATGTCCTGAGTGCGGATGTGGCCTTATCAACAATATGACACCTGATGAATTCCGGGAAAAATATGGCCGCATCAAGGATGAAGTGACCGTTAATTGCAGTGAATGTGGCAAAGGCCACGATGGCTGCGTAACTGAGGAACCCGCTGATGCGCCAGACAAAACAGGATCGTAAAATGCTCTCTATTCTTCAGTCTTGACCCCCAAAAAAGAGAGCCGTGATTAGGCGAAGGTGTTTGTTTGCGAGCTTAAGCGTTTATGTTTGCAATTCTATGTAACTAGCTGCCTGGTTGTTGATGGAGTTGATCCAAAAGGGCGTCCTTCTCCTGCCAGAGCTGGGTTACCCATTGTTGGAATTCGTTTCGAAAAGTTTCATCTTCACGATAATTACGATTAAGAAACCGTTCAGGGATTGGCTTTTGTTGCACGCGGACACGAAGCCTATTAACTTTACCGCACATAAAATCCCAAAAAGAAGGTTGCTTGTGCTCAGGGTATGCGATGGTAACATCGAGTAAAGCATTGATGTTGTCGCCCATAGCACCAACAACAAAAGCAATACCGCCAGCCTTAGGTTTTAGCAGCCACTGGTAGGGAGAATTCTGCTTTTGATGCTTCGCAGGAGTAAAGCGTGTGCCTTCGAGAAAATTAAAAACAGTGACAGGTGTGTATTTAAACTTTTCACAAGCACGTTGAGTGCTCTCAAAATCCTTGCCTCGTTTGTGGGGATACCTCTCAAGATATTCTTTACTGTAACGTTTCATGAATGGGAAGTCCAGAGCCCACCAGCAGAGTCCTATCACCGGTACCCAGATCAATTGTCGTTTAAGGAAAAATTTGAGCATTGGAATTTTGCGGTTAAGCAGGTGTTGTAGAATAAATATGTCAGCCCAGGATTGATGATTAGAAGAGACCAGGTACCATTGATTTTTGTCGAGTTGTTCAATTCCCTCAACATCCCACTGCATCTGCTGGGTCAGCTTCATCCACAAAGAATTAGACGAAATCCATAGTTCAGCAATCCAGATTCCGGCTGCAGTACATTGACGCTGCCAGCCTTGCAGAGGAATAATAAACCTCAGTAAGGAAACTGTGATTAAAAGCGGTCCAAGCAGCAAGGTATTTGCGACCAACAGAAAACTTGCAACAATGCCACGCATTGCTGGTGGTAAAAACGATAACATTGATTACTCTCCCTGAAACACGAAAACTATTACTCGTCAAATTCGTCAAATCTCCTTGGTAAAAGAGGGGGAAAATTCTACGATCCTGGCTTTTTCATAATCGCTCCTAATGAGATATGAACCTCAATTTTGTCAGTAAATCAGATATGGATCAAGATTGTAAAGAGTATGCGCGACTCTATTTTTATGTGAATACAAAACATAAAAGAATGTTTCAAGAAAAAGCTGGTTGGTACGAGCCTGTTTTCAGCATGTGTAGCGCTCCATTGCAACAACATGGGAAGTGACCTGAAAATCTGTCTTTCGGCCAGCGTTATAAAAGCATACTCCTTGCAGTGCCATGGCTTCGGTACGGCCTGGACATAGCGCTTGACTTATATTTTCTGTTTTGCAATCATTATTTAAGATTCAATAGTTGCGCGAATACTATAATGGGTTGTCTTGGTGGCAAATTGACTCGGCGCTCAAGGTCGACGGTTGCGGGAGATCGGACCTGGTGAGATTTGGTTCATCCCGCTGCCTCAGGAGTTGGTTCACCCGCTGAAAAGTGAATTTTTATTCACCCTGCCTGGGAGGGAAAGCTATGAAAAGGATTTTGATGCTGTTATGTGCAGTAAACATCTTTTTGATGACAACTCTTAGTTTTGCAGCTGACAATAAAGTTGTGGTCATCCCATTAAACAGTTCGAGTAAAATCAGCCTTGGAAACTGGAACATTGTGTCTGTCAACTCACTGGGAGCAGTGACTAGAGAGTCGACATATGAGACTACACAAATAACCTCTGGTGCCTGTGGCTATATTGCTAGAACTGCCGGGTTTGGAGAATCTGACGGCTATCTGGTCGCACCAATCCAGCTCCCTGATAAAGCAACGATTACCTCTTTTTCAGGATTAATGTGTGATAATTCCGATTCGACCAGCATATCAATGCAATTATTCCGATCAGATGGTGAAACGCTTGCTATTGTTGGTACACAATCGCTAGTGAGCAGCACAAATGCATATAAAAGGATCGACAATATTATTAATGTACCAGTAGTAGATAATTCTAATTATTCTTACTGGGTCTATATGTCTATTAGTGGATCGGATAGATTCAATGCATATCCGATCAGTGCCCATGTAACAGTAGAGTAATTACTTTTTACCGAACTTGTGGAATAAGAGCGACGGACAGAATGACTGCAGTTCAAGATTATTTTTACTATTAATTACCCAAAATACTTTATTCGGTTCTTGAACTGAGCATCCCCACTGCCCTAATATAAAAAACAGGAAAAAGTAAAGTCGTTGCTCTTCTCATATTGAGCCTTCTCTTTAGAAATCTCTTATCTTCAGTTGTTCCATTTCTGAACGGCCTTAGAAAATTATACAGGCCTAGCTTCGCAGGAAGAAGCTCCAGATGTATATTTTTTTGACAATCTGGAGGTGTTTGGTCGCAATTTCATCTGCCGGTTGAGATCAATCTGGAGTTTTTCTATGAAATAAAAATGGACCATTGGCTTGGTGGGTTGGCCAGATCTCAACAGAGGTCACGGTCACGTGTTCGGGCTGGTTGACTACCCACCAGATGGCCTCTGCGATATCCTCTGCAGTAAGAGGGGTCATACCCTTATAGGGGGCGTCACTTTTAGCCTCGTCCCTGTCGAATCTCACCTGTTGGAACTCGGTGCGGGTAAGTCCTGGCTCGATGCAAGACACCCGGACCATTGTACCCAGCAGGTCAGCTTTCAGATTCTGGGTAAAATGTTTAACAAAGGCCTTGGTGGCGCCGTACACGTTACCGGTCTTGTAATTGTATTCCCCGGCGATGGAGCCCAGGTTAACTATGAAGCCTTGATTTTTAGCCACCATACTGGGCAATACCGCATGGGTGCAGTAGAGTAAACCGTTGATATTGGTTTGGATCATAACATCCCAGTCATCCAGCTTGGCCTCGTGGGCCAGGTCCAGGCCTTTGCCAAGCCCAGCGCTGTTGACCAGAACATCGATATCCGCAAATTCTGGTGGCAGAGTCTTGAAGGCAGCAGCTACAGCATCCCGGTCACACACATCAAAGGCTGCTGGATAGAAAACATCGCCCAACTCGTTCTGAAGGTTCTCAAGCCGGTCAAGTCGACGAGCTACGCCCACTACACGCCAGCCATGTGTGGCAAAACGTTTAGCCGTGGTATGGCCAATGCCGGCGGAAGCGCCGGTAATGCAAATGACACCAGTCATAGGATGACTCCTTGGTTGCAGATTTACTTCCTTGTAAAGTCATGGGAAGCGCCAGGCGAGCCGCTTCACTCGACTTTCGGGTCGCCACTATTGTCACTCCAACTGTCTCAACCTCTGACGACTGATACAAGAATTACATTTCAGGTACTTATAAGTCAACTGTAACGTATAATATTTTTCGCACATTTTTTTAGCGGTGGCCTTCCCGTGGTTAATTAGCATTCGCTAAGCACCCAAAAAAAAACGTTAAAAAAAAGAGGCCACCATAGAGCATTATGCATAGAAGCCAGGTAAAGTTGTTGAGATTAACGGGAGCCGGATTCAGGGCCATCCGGGAGAATTGGTTAGTGGAACCGTCGAGGAAACGCTCAATGTGATGTTGGATGCAGAATCAGACAACTTATGGAAAGCAGCACGATACGAACAAAAGAAAGCTCCTAAAAGTACCACCGGCTTTCCACCCCTGCCTCACGATAAATTACGCATCAAATGTATCAGAAGTCCTAATGAAAAGAACATCCTTATAAGGAAAAGTCTAGAAAAACAAACTGGTGATCGCTAGGCGATGTTGAGCTTAAGATTGGTTTGCAGAAATTACCTGATACTTGAGAAATAACATATTATGGTATTGCTGATGGTAGAGATTATCTCTTATCCAGACGTAAATGTATTTCCACCATTACGTGATGTGATATAATTCCACAATAGGGAGAGGAACATGATGAGTAATCAACTTTACAGTAATTCAGGAAATTTTCTCAGAGTCTTTTCTGACGCTTCCTGCCTGGGCTGCGTTCCAGAAGAAAATTAGTCGAAGTAACGAAGCCTGGGCTCCAAAGACAAATGGTGAGCAGAAAGAAATCTAATTCAAGGATCTAAAGAAGATGAGAGTTCTCCTTAT